>JAKAGH010000386.1 GCA_021817645.1 Deltaproteobacteria bacterium | reverse complement strand
AAGCCGGTGCTGGACGATGTCTTTTTCGCCAAGCGTGCGGAAATGCTCTATCTGCTCCCCCCTTTGGTGGTAATTCTGTACTTCGTCAAGGGGGTGATGACCTATACCCATCAATACCAGATGAGCTATATCGGCAACGGCACGGTGAACCGCTTGCGGGATGAGCTTTTTCAGCATATCCAGCGCCAGCCCTTGAGCTTTTTCGATCGCCAGCCCACCGGGGAATTGATGAGCCGCATCTCCTATGACGTCAACCAGTTGCAGAGCGCGGTGACCCAGGTGGTGACCGGCTTCTTTAAGGACCTGTTCACGGCCGCGGGCCTGACCGCGGTCATCTTTTACCGGGAATGGCGCCTGGCCCTGATGGCCATGGTGGCCTTCCCCCTGGCGGTTGTGGTCATCGTCCGGGTGGGGCGGCGGCTGCGGCGCATTTCCGTCAAAACCCAGGAGTCCATGGCCCGGCTTTACACCATTTTGCAGGAGAGCATCATCGGCCAGCGCATCGTCAAGGCCTTTGTCCGGGAGGATTTCGAAAGTGAGCGCTTTGCCCGGCAGAACCTGGACTATTTCCACACCCGGGTGAAACAAACCGCCACCCGGGAGTTGACCCCCCCGGTGATGGAGCTGCTGGGGGCCCTGGGCATGGCCGGGATCATCTTTTACGGCGGCTATAATGTCATCCAGGGCGTGTCCACGCCCGGCACCTTTTTTTCCTTTTTGGCCGCACTCTTGATGCTCTATCAACCCATAAAAGGCCTGAGCGGGGTGCACAACACCATCCAGGAAGGGCTGGCCGCGGCCCAACGGGTCTTCGGCCTCCTGGACCTGGAGCCGGCCATTCAGGACCGGCCCGGGGCCGGGACCCTGCCCCCCATTGCCCGGGATATCGTCTATCAGGGAGTCTCCTTTACCTATGACGCCCGGGCGGTGCTGGAGAATATCGACCTGACGGTGCGCCGGGGCGAGATGCTGGCGCTCGTTGGTCCCAGCGGCGCGGGCAAAACCACGCTGCTCAATCTCTTGCCCCGCTTTTACGAGGTGAGCCAGGGGGCCGTTCTGATTGATGGCCATGATATCCGGGAAGTCACCCTGACTTCCCTCCGGGGCCAGATCGGGCTGGTCACCCAACAGACCCTGCTTTTTGACGACACTGTGCGCTACAACGTGGCCTACGGCCGCATCGAGGCCCGGGAAGAGGAAATTATCCATGCGCTCCAGGCCGCGTACGCCTGGGATTTTGTCTCGGCCCTGCCAGAGGGCCTGGATACCAGGATCGGCGAGCAAGGGGTGCGCCTCTCCGGGGGCGAGCGCCAGCGCCTGGCCATCGCCAGGGCTCTGCTGAAAGACCCGCCTATCCTCATCCTGGACGAAGCCACCTCGTCATTGGACTCCGAGTCCGAGCGGGAGGTGCAGCAAGCCCTGGATCTGCTGATCCAAGGCCGCACCACCCTGGTCATCGCCCACCGCCTGTCCACGGTGCGCAATGCCGACCGCATCATCGTCCTGGCCGACGGCAGAATTGTAGAAACCGGCTCCCACTCCGAACTCATGCAACAGGACGGCTTATATAAACGCCTTTACGAAATGCAGTTCCGGGAAGAGGAAGTGGAAGAGGTGGAGGAAGAGTTGCGGGAAGAACGGCAGGCGAAGATAATTTAAAGGAGCGGTGAAAAATCCTGGTGGCACCGGCATCTCGCCTGGGTTCATATTTTGCTTAAAGCGCTCATTTTAAACGGCTAATAGCGGCTGGCGGGAGTTCTTAAAGTCCCCCTTTGAAAAAGGGGGGCTTTAGGGGGATTTGTGAAGGCTTACCCAAATCCCCCCAGCCCCTTTTTCAAAGGGGGGGTTTTAAGGATTCTCTTGCCGTCGCCTGAAGGTCCAGGGCCTCCCTGGAATTATTCGATTTTTCACTCGAATGGCACATGCCCTTTTTCTTCCACAACCTCTTTGATCGCCTCCAGGAGCGGGACGAGGTCCCGGGGCCAGGGTTGCCTCTTAAGGCCGCGGCCGGGGTTCTGGCCGGCATTTATGGCCTGGGAGCCAGGGCCCGCCGCCGTCTTTATGCCCAAGGCTGGCTCCAGACAAAATGCCTGCCCGCGCCCGTGATCAGCGTGGGCAACCTGACGGTGGGGGGTACGGGCAAGACCCCCATGACCGCCTGCCTGGCCCGGCTCTTACAAGGGCAGGGATACAAAGTGGCTATTCTCAGCCGGGGCTATGGGGGGACGGCCCGAGGGGTTACGTGTATCTCTGATGGCCTTAACATTTACCAAAAACCTCCGGACGCGGGGGAAGAGGCCTTCTGGCTGGCCCGGGCCGTGCCCGGCGTTGCGGTGTATACTGCTCCAGACCGTTATGCTGCGGGCCTGGCCGCCTGGCGGGAGGTAAAACCCGACTTTTTTCTATTGGACGACGGCTTCCAGCATTTCCAGCTGCACCGGGACCTGGATGTGGTGCTCCTGGACGCGGACGCGCCCTTCGGCAACGGCTGCCTCTTGCCCCGGGGGCCGCTGCGGGAGCCGGTGGCCACCCTGAATGCGGCGGATGTGCTGATCATCACCCGCTACCAGCCCGAGCGCCATCAGGACCGGCTCCGGTTGATCAAAGAAAAATTCCCCGGCAAAACCATGCTGACCGCGGCCATTATGCCCACCGCGGCCCGGCTCTTCCCGGCAGACCGGGAGGTGCCCCTGCCGGAGATGAAAAATCAAAAACTTTTCGCGTTTGCCGGTCTGGCCCGGCCCCAGGTTTTCTATCAGAGCCTGCGGGACTTGGGGGTGGAGCTGCCGGGTTGCCGGGACTTCCCGGACCATTATGCTTTCTCGCATCAGGACCTGGAAGTCCTGGTTAAAGAGGCGCAAATCCTCGGGGCTGCGGCCTTGATCACCACCACCAAGGATTGGGCCCGCCTGGGGGAAAATTGGGCCTACCCCCTGCCCCTGTATGTCCTGGACGTGGCAGCCCGCCTGGAGGAAGGCGGAGGGGAACATATCTTAGAGATTTTAGGTGAGATAGCCG
>JAKAGH010000385.1 GCA_021817645.1 Deltaproteobacteria bacterium | reverse complement strand
ACCAAGAACAATATTGATGCCACCATGGATATCTTCAAGGTGCTGATCTTGGGCTGGACCGATGAAATGCTGTTCCAGACAGCTGCCCAAGCATCACCCGACGATCAGGGAGCACAATCCGCGACCTTGCAATTGTCAGAGTTGGTAAAGAAATATCCTTATTTCGAGAGGATGAATATCGCCAACAAAGATGGATTGATTGTTGCGTCCACTGCCGCAAATCTTATTAAAGTCAGTATAGCTGATCGCGTCTATTTTAAAGAAGCCCTGCAAGGAAAGTTAAACATATCGGATGTAATCGTCAGCAAAGCCACGAAAAAACCGGTAGCCATGGTCTCCGCCCCCCTCAAAGAGGGGGGGAAAGTTGTAGGAGTTCTATCCGGGGCGATAAATTTGGTGAATTTTGAAAAGACTTTTCTGGACCCGGTAAAAATAGGAAAAACCGGATATATTTACATGGTGGCTGGGGATGGGATGATGTTGGCTCATCCGGATAAATCTTTAATCTTTAAAATGAATCTCAAAGATACTGACTATGGCCAGAAATTACTGGCTGAGAAGTCAGGCACAGTTAATTATATTTTTCAAGGCGATCCCAAGATCGCCACGTTTATGCGCCTTAAAGAACTTAAATGTATCTTGGTCGTCAATGCCGCGGTCAATGAGCTGCTGGGCCCGGTGCAGAAAATTAAATGGATCAATCTGGCGTTATCCGCTTCCATGGTGCTGATAGTCGGTTTGGTGATCTTTCTCCTGTCCCGGTCCACCGCTAAGCCCATCGGCCGGGCGGTGAACAGTCTCTTGGAGTGTGCGGAGCAGGTGGGCGCGGCCTCCAGCCAGGTGGCCGCGGCCAGCCAGCAGTTGGCCTCCGGTTCTTCCGAACAGGCTGCGTCTCTGGAGGTAACCTCCTCTTCTTTGGAGGAATTGGCCTCCATGTCCCGGGCCAACGCCGATAATGCCAACCATGCCAATGTCTTGATGACCGAGACCCGGGAGATTGTGGACGATGCCAATAAGTCCATGGCCGATCTGACGGAATCCATGCGGGATATTACCCAGGCCAGCGGCGAAACCGCCAAGATCATCAAGACCATTGATGAGATAGCCTTTCAAACCAATCTGTTGGCCTTAAACGCGGCGGTGGAGGCGGCCCGGGCCGGTGAAGCGGGAGCCGGGTTCGCGGTGGTGGCCGATGAGGTCCGGAACCTGGCCATGCGAGCCGCGGAAGCCGCCCGCAACACCGCGGAATTGATCGAGGGTACGGTTTCTAGGGTCCAGGGCGGAGCGGGCCTGGTGGATAAAACCTTCCAGGCTTTCTCCCAGGTAGCCGTCAGCACCGGTAAGGCCCGGGACCTGGTGGCCGAAATCGCCGAAGCCTCCCGGGAACAGGCTCAAGGTGTGGACCAGATTAATAAGGCGGTCATCGAGATGGACCACGTGGTGCAGCGGAATGCCGCCAATTCCGAGGAAAGCGCGGGTGCGTCCCAGGAATTGAATTCCCAGGCCGAACTGATGAAAAATTTGGTAGGCGATCTGGTCTCGGTGGTGGGCGGCATGGGCGAGAAGAATGGCTATCTCAGAGACACAGGGGATAGCGACCAGCCGGAGCCGCTGCTTTTAACAGATAGGTAGCAATAAATTAAGGAGCCTCTTGTTTTTCCCCCAAAGATGCTTATTATTATGATCGCCAAGACGTTCAGTCTGGACACTTAAGGTGAAAGAGACAGTCTGCGGGCTGTAACCTTAAACGGGCACGGGGTCGCCCGCCGGACTGGATTTCAAGGCTACCTGCTTCGGCCCCGAGCAACAGCCGGCTTGCCCCAATTTCACCCCAAAGCCGGCCGAGGCGCTGATTGCCGGCAGCGGCGATAGATGCCCGCTCCCACGTTGAAGCAGAGGCAGTAGCCACGGAATCCACGGGACGTCGAGTCCATGGGTTTCCCCGTTGGCGGGGGAAAGGGTTTCGTGGACCGGGGAAGCCCGGGAGCCCGGATAGCTTACCTCTTCACGAGGAAGAACCCGAGGCACCGGCTTCCCCTTCTATATTTTTGGACCCTGCCATTTTTCCCTGCTTAGAATGTCCACAGTTATAGCAATTGCAAAAGTTTATTCCGATTGGAAACTCAGCGGTGAGTTGGTGGGGCGGCCGTCTCTGGCCGGCTAACGTCTGGCGGGCACGGAGGCCCGCTCCACCAGTATTTTCATATTTTGCGGGTGAACCGGCGGCTCATTGGCGACTGTCCGGAAAAGTTCTTGGTGGCCCGGGCTTTCCATCCTGGGCCAATACCGAGGCGGGCGAGACGCCCACCCCACAACCTTTCATAATTTATGGGCTATCTGAAGGATTTGCTCCCTCCTCCGGATCGTGGTAATAATGAGTTAATTTTATCTGATTTAGAGGCGCCTGATGCAACGCCGGGATTTTTTGCGCCACTTGGGAATGGGCCTGGCCGCAGGTTGGGCCGTGGGGCCGTGGCGGCCTGCTTTAGCGCCGGCCGCGCCGCCGGGGCCCCGCGTGGCCCTGTTGGCCGATGCGCATCTCCGGGACGGCGAGGCGCGCCGCCCCCAGGCCCGGGCCCTGGCCCGGGCGGTGGGGGAGATCAGGCGCTTAAGTCCGGCCCCGGACCTGGTCCTCTTTGCCGGGGATTTGGCCCACGACGGCAAGCCCCAGGCCCTGGCCCTGGGGAAAGAAATCCTGGAAGACCTGCCCGGACCACTGGCAGCAGTGATGGGGGAAGGTGATAGCCGTGGTGGCGGCTCCCGGGCCTGGAAGCGTCTCTTTGGCGAACCCCGCTTTTCCCAGACCTATCCTGGCTTTCATCTCCTGGGGCTGCAGACTTCCCTCACTGCCTCGCCCTGGGGGCCGGGCTTTGAGGTGGGTCAGGAGGAGCGCGGCTGGCTGGCCGGGGAGCTGGCCCACCTCGACCCCGCCAAACCCTTGGTGGTGCTCTCCCATGCGCCGCTGCCGGAAATTTATCGCCCCTGGGGGCAATGGACCAGGGACGGGGCTCTGGTCCTGA
>JAKAGH010000384.1 GCA_021817645.1 Deltaproteobacteria bacterium | reverse complement strand
TCCAGGTTGAGTTTGCCCCACTTCTTGGCGTAGGGGAACTTCTGATAGGACCAGGGCTCCACCCATTCGCCGAGGAAGTCGGTGTACTGTTCGTAGGTGAAGTCGTCGTAAGCGCCGTCGGGCTTCATCAGCCGGAGCTTGCCGTCGTAGAAGTCGTGGGTGCCGTCGGCCCGCACCGTGCCCAGATACCCCACCTTGATGACGCCCAGGGTCTTGATGACCTCCAGGTATTTGGGGAAGACGTTGTCTTTGGCGAACTTCATGGAGAACTTGGAGAACTCCAGCAGTTCATGGGCCAGGGGCAGCATCTCTTTACGGTCCGCCTCTGTCATGGGCTTGCTCACCCCGCCGGGCAAGGAGAGCGTCGGGTGGATGGCCCGGCCCGCGAAGTGCTCCAGCATGTTGGCGGTCATCTGCCGCATCTTCACCACCTGTTTGGCGATGTCCGGCGCGGCCTGGATGATGCCTACCACATTGCGCACGGAGTAATCGGCGTCGGGGCCGATGACGAAGTCCGGCGCGGCCAGGAAGTAGAAGTGCAGGATGCGGTCGCCGATGTAGGCGATGTTCTGCATCAGGCGGCGGATCTTCACGGCCGCGGGCGGCGGGGTGACCCCGAAACAGGCGTCCCCGGCCTTGCTGGAGGCCAGGTGGTGGGCCCAGGGGCAGATGCCGCAGATGTGGCAGACGATCCGGGGCATTTCCTCCACCGGGCGGCCTTCACAGAATTTTTCAAAACCGCGCAGGGCCTGGACATGGACCTTGGTGTCGGCGACGTTGCCGGCGTCGTCCAGGGTGATGGCTATCTTGGCATGGCCTTCGATCCTGGTAATTGGCTGAATATTGATAACTTTTCCCATGTGTGTCACTCCCTATCTCACCGGCCGCGCCGGAATAACGGTCAAATAGCCGTGGCCGCCGATGTAGCGGTTCATGATGGCCCGCCGGTCCACCAGGGTCTTGGGGTCCAGCCCCACCGAAGTCAGGGCGCCCATCATGTCCACCATGGGCTTGGCCCCCTTGCGGATGGGACCGAAGCAGCCCCGGCAAGGCGTGCGGGCCTGGACGCAGCGGGGCACGCCGGACTTGCCGTTGCAGCCCGCCAGGGTCACCGGGCCCATGCAGAAGACCCCCTGTTCATTGAGGCAGCGCATCTTGTCCAGGCCCTCTTCAGGATTGAATTCGGCGTTGGTCAGCATCCGCTTGATGGGGCCGCCGCCCGACTTTTTCTCCCGGATCACCGGGCAGGTGTCGCAGACGCTGCGCTCCGGGAGCTTCCATTCGGTCTTGCCGGCCAGCAGGGCCAGGATGGCGTCGGCGATCCAATCCGGGTGGGGAGGGCAGCCGGGAATGGCGATGTCCACCTTGGTCACTTCGTCCAGGGCCTGGCAGAGAGGGGTCCATTTGGGGACGTTGGGGTCCTCCGGGTTGGGGGAGGGGTTGGTGCTGACGCAGTCGCGAAACACCTTGTCAAAGATCTCCGCTTCCTTGAACATGTTGGCCTGGGCCGGGACGCCGCCATAGCAGGCGCAACTGCCCAAGGCGATGAGGACCTTGACCTTTTTGCGCATCTCTTCCAGGACGTGCTTGTGCTCGGTGTTGCGCACGCCCCCGGAAACGATCCCCACCACGGCCTCGGGGATCTCCAGGGCCGTCCTCTCTCCGAGTGGCCCAAAGTACTTGCTGTCAACCAGTGCGGGGATGTGCACAAAATTGAGTTGGGGTAATAAATCCAATAACGCCTCCCCGGTATTGAGGATGGAGATCTCGCAACCGGAGCAGGCATTCAACCACTCAGATGCCACATTTACCGCCATCTTCTGCCCTCCTTTTGATAAGCGTGCCGCAGTCAGCTCCCGGCTTGAGGGTGGCCGGGTGGCAGCCGCGAGACGCGGGCCCTAGCCGTCATTCTCCAGACTGTACCGTCGCCACCCGGCGGGAATACACCAGGTGCTGGCCCTCTTCCACGATCTCCTGCACTTCGAACCCGTCTTTGGCGTAATTCTCCATCACCTGCCGGGCCTGGGCCTCATCTTCATACACGGCCCCGTCCCACATGAATTTTTTGCCGCTGATTTTTTTGGCTAATGGTATGGTCATTATTGCTTCCCCGTTAATGCCTCGTTTCTACTACCTGTGGTAAAGGGCGGACCCACGTGTTCATCCCTCAGGGCGCACACGCAGGTGAGCCCTGACGCCCTAGCCCCTCGTACTATAAGGGCTGGGCCCCAGGGCCCGTAACTGCTCCGTCATCTCCGTCATGACGTCCGCGAATTTCTGGGCCTCACTGGACGCGATCCATTCCAGACGGAAGCGCTCCGGCTCCAGACCGAAGTCTTCCAGCATTAAATCAATTCCTTCCGCTCTATTCTGGGCTTTTTTATTACCTTCCAGGTAATGACATTCGCCCAGGTGTCAGCCGCACACCAGGACGCCGTCCGCGCCCTTGGTGAGCGCCTCGATCACCAGGTTGGGATGCACCATGCCGGAGCACATCACCCGGATGATCCGGGCGCTGGCAGGGTACTGGATCCGGGAGACCCCGGCCAGGTCCGCACCGGCATATGAGCACCAGTTGCAGCAAAAAGCGATAATCCTGGGGTCGTATTGCTCTTCCATCGGTTTTAACCGTCTCCTTGGGTATGGCGGTTTAACAGGATTGGTGAGGCTCCAGACCAGGGACCAGACCTGTGCAGATGCCCCTTTTCCTAGTCCACTACTTTCTTAAAACTTATCCTCCTCAAAAGAGTTTGTTTCACGGCGCAATCGCCCGCGGCCTGCAGCAAGGCCTCCTGCTGCTCCGTGGTCAGGTTGCCCTGCAGTTCCACCTCATAGGCGAAGATCGCCTCCTCAGGGCGGCTGCGGTCCAACTTAACTTTGGTGACGGCCCGGCTGAGGGGAATGGCGTTTTGCTTCGCATACTTTCTCAAAGTAATATTGATGCAGGTCGCCAAGGCCGCTTCCAGCAGGTTATGGGGCCAGAAGCCGTTGTTATGGCCCCCCTTTTCTTTGGTGGTGTCG
>JAKAGH010000056.1 GCA_021817645.1 Deltaproteobacteria bacterium | reverse complement strand
AGCAATTGCCAAAAGTTTTTTCGTTTTGTGGGGGCACAGCTTGCTGTGCCCGAGGTTAGAGGCGCAGCAAGCTGTGCCCCTGCCTCTTGGTTTCCAATCGGCGAAAATTTTTGACAATCGCTCTAGTGTCGTGTCCCAGGAATGTCTTACATAACTTGCCCGGTCTTTCCCCCTCCCCCTTCGAGGGGGGAGGGTCGGGGTGGGGGTGGCGTTTTTTGGCTGATTACAGCAAGTTAGCCAAACTCGCCCCCCTCACCCTAACCCTATCCCCCGAGGGGAGAGGGAATAATATTGGGCATATTCCTAGGTGATATTTTGTACCTTATTTCTGGGACGTCACACTAGTCTGACAGATCACCGGATGAAACCATGATCAATTTTCTGCTGCGCAGACGACTGGAAAAATTCGGGAAAAAGGAGGGCGGGATCACCACCCGGGACCTGGAAACGGCCCGGAAGGTCTTGTTTGCCCTTTTCTGCCGCTATGGGGATGCCATCATCAGCCTCAGTGTCATCACCGATTTTATGAAGAAATATCCCGACAAGAAGTATTTTTTGGTCACTTCCCATCAGATGTATCCCTATGCCCGCAGGTTATTAGACGACCGGGTCACCATCATGAGTTTTAATAAAAGAAGAAACCCCATCAAACTATTGAAGATTATTTCCTTATTGAAAAGAGAAAAAATAGATTTGGGGTTCAATCCCTGGGGCAGCGGTGAGGACAGCCAGTTCATTATTACCTATGCCGGCAAATTCAGTTTTTATACCGGCTTTCATGGCATCAGCAACCTGTACGACCGGGTCCGGGAATATCTGGGGGTGGAGAAAGAAGAGCGGCGCCTGCTTGATTGGAACTTGGACCATATTCGCCGCATCGTCATCTGTCCCTTTTCCACGGCGGTGGCCAAAAGTCTGGTAAACGGCGACCTGGAGAAGTTGCGGCAGCAGGTCGGGCAAAAATTTCCTGAGGCCGAGATCACCTTGGCGGTACCGCCCCCGGAAGCCCAGGAGCTAAAAGGCCGGGAGAAAATTTTCGTCTTCCGCAAAACCCGGTCCGCGTCCGCGGCTTTTCTGGATCTCTTGGAGAAAGCCGACCTGGTAATCAGCGTGGATGCCGGGCCGCTGCATCTGGCGGACAAGCTCGGGCTCAGGACCATCGGTATTTTCGGACCCACCACGCCCCAGGGGGTGTTGGACCGGGCCACCCGGGTGGTGGCGCTGCGGGATGAGAGTCTGACGGGATTTTTTTGCGGGGTGAAGTGCCGTGATCCCCGCTGTATTCACCGGCTCTTCCAGGGGGACTTCCTGGGCTGCCGGGTCAAAGATTACGGCGCTCCTGCCGGGGAGGTGTGGGAACGGCAGGAGTGCCGGCTGACCTGAGGAAGTTATTACTTGCACATAGTCCAGTTTATATAAAATAATTGACAGAATAATGGAAAATAGCTAAACTTTATTAGTGGAATGAAGCGCTGGCCAAGGCCCCCCCCCCAAACCAACCTCCAATCCGATCTCACAAACTCAAGCCCGAGACCCCGAGAGAGACGGAAGATTATAAGCCCTGCGGTAAATGGCAGGGTCTTTTGCCGGTTAAAACCCTCCCCGCGGTCCGGGCTAGAGAAACAAAAGGTAGAAAGAAATGATTGACGAAAATGGTTTTGATCTCCAGGGAATGCCCCAAAATAAGCCCTCGGAGGTAATCACGGCCGTCCTCCCCCACCCCCTGCACGGCCGGCTGGTGGAGCGGGTGATCCCCCTGGTCAGGTCCTTTTTTTCCTTCAAAGGCACGCCATATCAGCTCTCCTGGCGGGACCGCGGCGTGGCTTACTACACGCCCGTCTGCTAAGCTCATTGCGGCGGGGATGCCCTCTATGCGGCATCCCCGCCTTTTTTTTTCTGTTTTTTCCTGCCTGAAGTATTGCCTGGAATTGTTTGCCCCGGGTGCTCTTATCGCTAGCATTGCGAGAAAAAGATTTAGACAATAAGCATCGAGATATCGGTAAGATAGCTGAATATGTAGCCCGCCCTCCGGGACCCCTGTGAAAATAGGCGAAAATTTGAGAATTCATGGAATTAGTTTGCGCGGACTCCACCCCTGAACCAGGTCTTCCCCCCGCCACCACTGCTTCTTAAACCCCGATGCCCAGAAGTCGTGAGGACCCGCCGGAAAATGCCGCCAGCAGCGGCTTTGGCCTGCCTGGGGCAGGGGTTGCCGCGGCTTGCGGCTAACTGCAATTTCCGTCCATGGGCTTTGACCGCTCCAGAAGAGATAAGATAATTTGCCATACAGAGGAGGTGTTTGGAAGTTGCTGCAACTTCCCAAGCATTGGGGGGAGGAGGCCCGGCGTCCCATGATTACCTCCAACGGCCGCGGCCTCTCCCCCCGCCCCCACCAGCCGCTTTTTCCTCAAATTGGCACTGCCGAAGCCCAGGGCGGCGTGAAACCCACCACTACTAGTCGGGGAAGGAGGCCTTAATGCATGATTGGGAGAAGACGTTGGAATTCCTGGGCAAGAATGGGTGGAGTTATGCCTATGTCAAATGCATTGATCTGGAAAGGGGCGCTGACACCTACTATGTATGCATCAGGCGGGGGGAAGAGCGCCTGACCAGCCTCAGGCCGACCCTGGCGGAGGCGGTTGGCGCCGTAAGCCGATTGGTGGAGGCAGGAGCTGCCTGATCGATTGTCTCTGGTTGGCTGGCCGGGAAAACCTGGGCCGATGGCCTTGCATCTCTTTTTCCACTCCTTAGATTTATCTTAAAATATCTCAGAAAGAAACATTTTGAGGCGAAGACCGGCAGACTCTTGCTTACCGGTGATCAGCGTCCCCGCGCCAATTACCGGCCTGCCTGTGCGGCCTGCCTCCTGACCCGCTGAACTGATGACTTTCCAGTCTCTCCCGGCCTTTTGGAGCATATCCGGAGCCGATCTGCTCCGGCAGTTGGAGACCTCTCCCCGGGGCTTGCGCCGGGAGGAAGCCCAGGAACGCCTACGCGTCCACGGCGCCAATCTCCTTAAACCCAAGACCCGCACCGGGACCATGGCCCTCCTCCTCGCCCAATATAAAAGCCCCATCATCCTGATTCTCCTTTTGGCCACGGCCCTTTCCTTTTATCTGCGGGATCACACCGATGCCTTGATTATCCTGTTCATTGTCCTGGTGAGCGGGCTTTTGGGATTCTGGCAGGAGCGGGGCGCGGTCAATGCCGTGGCCAAACTGTTGGCTTTGGTGCAGATCAAAGCCGCGGTGCGCCGGGACGGCGAGGTCGAGGAAATCCCGGTTGAAGAGATCGTGCCCGGGGACATAGTGCTCCTTAAAGCCGGAGACGTGATCCCCGGGGACTGCTGTATCCTGGAATCCAAAGACCTGTTCGTGGATGAAGCCGCACTCACCGGGGAGACCTTTCCCGTGGAAAAGGAAACGGGGGTCCTGGCCCCGGACCTCCCCCTGAGCAAGCGGACCAACGCCCTGTTCATGGGGACGCACGTGGTGAGCGGTACGGCCGCGGCCCTGGTGGTCTTGACCGGCACGGGCACGGAGTTCGGCCAGGTCTCCGCCCAACTGGCCCTCAAGGCCCCGGAAACCGAGTTCGAACGGGGCGTCAGGCGTTTCGGTTATTTCCTCATGGAAGTGACCTTAATGCTGGTGCTCTCCATCTTTGCCATCAACGTCTTTCTCCACCGCCCGGTGCTGGAGTCATTTCTCTTCTCCATGGCCTTGGCGGTGGGCCTCACCCCCCAGCTGCTGCCCGCCATCATCAGCATCAACCTGGCCCTGGGCGCCAAGCGTATGGCCGCGGCCCGGGTCATTGTCAAGCGCCTGGCCGCCATCGAAAACTTCGGGTCCATGAACGTGCTGTGCGCAGATAAAACCGGCACCCTCACCGCCGGGCTGGTGCAGCTTCATTCCGCCCAATGCCTGGAAGGCCGCCAGTCGGACAAAGTCCTGTTCTATGCCTACCTGAACGCGTTTTATGAAACCGGTTTCGCCAATCCCATCGACCAGGCTATCCGGGAGCACTGCCGCCCCGATATCTCCGGCTACCGGAAGCTGGACGAAGTGCCCTACGATTTCCTGCGGAAACGGTTGAGCATCCTGGTAGCCAGGGACAATACTCACCTGATGATCACCAAGGGGGCCCTGACCAACGTGCTGGCCGCGTGCAGCCAGGCGGAATGCGAACAGGGCCAGGTGGTGGGCCTGGAGCAGGTGCGGGCAGAGATCATGCAAAATTTTGCCGGCTTCAGCGCCCAGGGGCTGCGCACCCTGGGAATCGCCTACCGGGATCTGGGCCCGGAGACGGCTATCACCAAGGACCACGAAACCGGCATGACATTTCTGGGGTTTCTCCTGGTTTACGACCCTCCCAAGGAGGGCATCGTCGATACCATCCAGCAGATGAAACAGCTAGGGGTGTCCCTGAAGATCATCACCGGGGACAACGCCCTGGTGGCGGCCAGCGTGGGACGGCAGGTAGGGTTCCCCAACCCCCGGGTGCTCACCGGCCCGGAAATGGGCCGCATGAGCAATGAGGCCCTGCAGCGGCAGGCGCGGGAAATCCAGGTCTTTGCCGAAGTGGAGCCTAATCAGAAAGAGCGCATCATCGCGGCCCTGCGACAGGGGGGCCACGTGGTGGGTTTTATGGGGGATGGCATTAACGACGCCTCGGCCCTCCATGCCGCGGACGTCTCCATTTCCGTGGAAAGCGCGGTGGATGTAGCTAAAGAGGCCGCAGACATCGTCCTGTTGGCAAAAGACCTGGGGGTCCTGATTGAGGGGGTGCAAGCGGGCCGGACCACCTTTGCCAACACCCTCAAATACGTATTCATGGCCACCAGCGCCAACTTCGGCAATATGTTCAGCATGGCCGGGGCTTCCCTTTTCCTTTCTTTCCTACCCCTGCTGCCCAAGCAGATTCTCCTCACGAATCTGTTGACCGACCTGCCGGAAATGACCATCGCCACGGACAGCGTGGATCAGGAACTGGTGGAAAAACCCCGGCGCTGGGATATCAAGTTCATCCGCAAATTCATGATCACCTTCGGGATCATCAGTTCGGTCTTTGACTACCTCACCTTCGGGGCCCTGTTATGGCTGCTCCACGCCACTGAGGCCCAGTTCCGCACCGGCTGGTTCCAGGAATCGGTCATTTCCGCGGCCATCATTGTTCTGGTGATCCGCAGCCGCAGGCCTTTCTGCCAGAGCCTGCCGGGGAAATATCTCCTGGCCGCCACTTTGCTGGTGGTGGCGGCCACCATTGTCTTTCCCTATACGCCCTTGGCTGCAGCCTTCAACTTCCAACCCCTCTCTAAGGAGTTCCTGCTGGTCATCGGCCTGATTCTTGTCCTGTACATCAGCGCCGCGGAAGTGGCCAAGAGGTTTTTTTACCGCCACCCGAAGTCTTGACGCCGGGTTCCAGGCAAAAGGCGGCACAGGTTTTCCAGCCCGTGCCGATACCAAGGCGGGCGCAAGTTTGTGCCGGGCGGTTATCAGCCTCAATTATTTCCTTATCCTGGAATTCTGGCGTTTCCTGATTATCTTAACTAACAGGCAAGATTTTAAGGCCCAGGCGTTTGCCCCGTCTAGGCGCTGAACCCGCGGAGGGGGCTGATATTTGGCCTTTTCCCGGCCTTGGGGGGGACGCGGCTTCACTGGGGAGAACGCCAATTTATTCAGAAGTAGATTGGTTACGATCCAGAAAAATAATAATATGATGTAAACATTTTTGAGATGGTCACCGGAGTCAGCCAGTAGAGGCCGCCATGAGGGATGAAGACAAGACCAAAGAGCAGCTCCTCGAGGAATTGAAAGAGTTGCGCCGGCAGACCGAGAAGACCTTAAGCCAGGGTTATCCTCTGTTCGCTCCCCTGATGGAGACCGATCAGGCAGGGCAAGCCGCGGATAAGCTGGAACAATCCATTTCCCTGCTCCAGGCCACCCTGGAGTCCACGGCCGATGGGTTGTTGGTGACTGATCGTTCCGGGAAGATTGTCACCTATAATCAGAAATTAGCCCAGATGTGGCGTCTTCCCGAGGCAGTCCTGGCCTCCCGGGAATTTGACCAGGCCCAGGCCTTTGTCCTGGAACAATTAAAGGAACCTGAAGGTTGTGTCAGGATAGTGCAGAAGCTATTTGACCAACCGGAAACGGAGAGCCACGACCTGCTGGAGTTCAAAGATGGGAGGGTTTTCGAACGCTTTTCCCAGCCCCAGCGCATCGGCGAGAACATTGTCGGCAGAGTCTGGAGTTACCGGGATGTCACTGCCCGCAAGCGGGCGGAGGAGGCCCTCAAGGAGAGCGAGGAACATTATCGCTCTTTATTCGATAACATGCTCAATGGCTTTGCCTATTGTCAGATGCTGTTTGAGGGCAACCGGCCGGTGGATTTTATTTACCTCCAAGTCAATACCGCGTTCGAAGGCTTAACCGGGCTAAAGGACGTGACCGGGAAAAGGGTATCCGCAGTTATTCCCGGGATCCGCGAATCCGATCCGGAGCTCTTCGAAATTTATGGCCGCGTGGCTTTAACCGGAAAACCTGAGCGGTTTGAGAGCTATCTTGCCTCCCTGGGAATGTGGTTTTCCATCTCGGTGTACAGTCCGCAAAAAGAATACTTTGTCGCCTTGTTTGACGTGATCACGGAGCGCAAGCGGGCGGAGGAAGCCCTCAAGGAGAGCGAAGAAAAATATCGCAAACTGATGGAATCCGCCAATGACGCTGTCTTCATCGCCGAAGTGGACACCGGCATCATTATTGATGCCAATCCCAAGGCCCAGGAATTATTGGGTCTGCCCCTGGAAAAAATTATCGGCATGCACCAGAGCCGGATCCATCCACCGGACCAAGCCGAAAAATACCGGGCCATATTTCTGGATCATTGCAAAGAGAGGGGCATTACCACCGAGGATATCTTCGTGGTTGACTCCGCCGGCCGCCACATTCCGGTGGAGATCAGCGCCGGCGCCATCGAAGTGCGGGGGAAGAACCTGATTTACGGCATTTTCCGGGATATCCGGGACCGGCGGCGCAGCGAGGAAGCCTTGCGCCGCAGCGAAGAAAAGTACCGGCAGTTGGTGGATCAGATCCCCGCGGTGGTGTTTAAAGGCTATGGGGATTGGAGCGTCGATTTTTTTGATGACAAGATAGAAGAACTCACCGGCTATGCCAAAGAAGACTTTAACTCCCGCCGCATCAAATGGTCCGGCTTGATCCTCCCGGAAGACCTGGAGGATGTCACCAGACCCTTCGTCGAAGGTCTGAAAACTAATGGCTCCTACGTACGGGAGCACCGCATCCTCAGAAAAGATGGAGAGATTCGTTGGGTGCAATGCTGGGGGCAGATATTTCTTGATCCTGCGGGTAATATTGAACATATCAGCGGTGTCACCTTTGATGTTACCTCTCGCAAGCAGATAGAAGAAGCCTTACGCCAGAGTGAAGAGAAGTACCGGTTATTAGTGGATCAAATCCCGGCCGTGGTTTATCGGGGGTATGCCGATTGGAGCCTGGATTGCTTTGACCAGAAGATTGAAGAAATAACCGGTTATGCCATGGAGGAATTTAATTCCCGCCAGAAAAAATGGCTGGATTTGATTTTTCCGGAGGACCTCGATCAGGCCAAAAAGCTTTTTGAAGAGGCTCAAAAAGGCGATGGCTCTTATGTAACCGAACACCGCATCCGTAAGAAAAATGGTGAGGTGCGCTGGATTCAAGCGAGAAACCGGATTATCTGTGATGCTGCGGGGAAAGTAGAGTATATCAGCGGGGTTTTCTTCGATATCACCGCACGCAAAGAACTGGCAGACCAACTTATCAAAGCCCAGAGGATGGAGGCCGTGGGCATCCTGGCGGGGGGCCTGGCCCACGATTTCAATAACCTGCTCACCGCCATCATGGGCTACAGCGAGATAATGCTGCTGGACCTGCGGAAGGAGGACCCTTTCTCCGCCTATATCAATGAGATCATGAAGGCCGCGGCCCAGGGAGCCTCGCTGACCAATCAGCTTTTGGCCTTCAGCCGTAAGCAAATACTGCAGCCTCAGGTGGTGAATCTCAACGATGTGGTCCTCGACATGGAGAAGATGCTGCGCCGGCTCATCGGCGAAGATATCGACCTGGTTACCCGCATCGACCAGGAACTGGCCCTGGTCAAGGCCGACCCCGGGCAGATCGAGCAAATCATCATGAACCTGGCGGTAAATGCCCGGGATGCCCTGCCCCACGGCGGCAGTCTGACCATAGAAACAGCCAATATTTATTTGGACCAGGCTTATGCCCGGAGCCATGTGGGTGTTACCCCCGGGTCCTACGTCATGCTGGCGATGAGCGATGATGGGGTAGGGATGGACGCGGAGACCTTGTCCCATATTTTTGAACCCTTTTTTACGACCAAAGCGAGCGGCAAGGGCACCGGGCTGGGATTGGCCACCGTTTACGGCATTGTCAAACAGAGTGGCGGCAGTATCTGGGTTTACAGCGAACCCGGCCAAGGCACAACTTTCAAAGTCTATCTTCCCCGGTTTGCAGAAGGCGTCTTGGAGCCGAAACCAAAGGCAGCCGTTCCCAACGCCTTGGGAGGAGATGAAACCATTCTCTTGGTGGAAGATGATGCCACCCTGCGGGAGTTGATTTCCACGGCTCTGCGCAGATACGGCTATACAGTCTTGGAAGCCTCCCACGGCGGCGAGGCCATCTTGATTTGTGAAGGAGAACAAACCCCGATTCAATTGCTGCTGACCGATGTGGTGATGCCGCAAGTCAGCGGGAGTGCTTTGGCGGAACGTTTGATCCTCTTACGTCCCGAGATGAAGGTCCTTTTTATGTCGGGCTATACCCATGACGCGGTGGTCCATCACGGGGTTCTCGACTCCGGGGTCAATTTTATTGCCAAACCCTTCAGGCTGCTGAACCTGGCGCAGAAAGTCCGGGAGGTCCTCGATTCTGGCGAGGCGAATCAACTGCCTTGAACCTGCAGGAGGCGGAGCTCGCAGCCCTGCCGCGCTCTCCTGATGCCAAGCCGCAATCAAACCCTGCGGGAATGCAGGGGCGCACCCGCGGGTGCGCCGGGCAACCCCGGGCGGACACTTGGGTCCGCGTCTACAAAGAATTGCCGTTCGATGGCGGCTTAGTCCTAAGGATCATTTCCCCTTTTCAAAGAGTCTCAGGTATTGGCCGTAGCCTTCCTTTTCCAGGTCCTCCTTGGGGATGAAGCGCAGGGCCGCGGAATTCAGGCAGTAACGCAGGCCCGTGGGCGGGGGCCCGTCGTCGAAGACGTGGCCCAAATGGGAGTCGCCGTGCTTGCTTCTGACCTCGGTGCGTACGGTAAAAAAGTGCCGGTCTTTCCGGGTGGCGATGTTCCCCGGCTCCAGGGGTTTGGTAAAGCTGGGCCAGCCGGTCCCGGAATCGTATTTGTCCAGGGAGCTGAAGAGGGGCTCTCCGGAAACGATGTCCACGTAAATGCCTTGCCGATGGTTGTCCGCGTATTCATTTTTATAGGCCGGCTCCGTGCCTTCCTGCTGGGTCACTTTGTATTGTAAGGGAGTCAACTTTTTCCGGAGCACCTCATCGCTGGGCTTGCTGTATTTCCTCGGATTGCCGCCGGGGGCGCCGGTTCTTTCCGTGCCCGTCTCTCCAGCCCAGGCCACCTTGAAGAACGAGTTGCCGGGTTTTTCCATGTTATTTTTTTTCCCCCAGACTTTTTGGAGAAATTGATCCCGCCCGGAATTCCAGCGGTAATATTTATATCTGACCGGATTCTTTTTATAGTAGTCCTGGTGGTAGTCCTCGGCCCGGTAAAATCTGCTGGCGGGGAGGATTTCGGTGACGATGGGCTTTTTAAACCTGCCGGTTTTTCCCAATTCTGCCTTCGACTCCGCGGCCAGACGTTGCTGCTCCGCGTCATGGTAGAAGATCGCGGCGCGATACTGCCGGCCCCGGTCCACAAACTGGCCCCCGGGGTCGGTGGGATCGATGTGCCTCCAGAAATAGTCCAGGAGTTGTTTATAAGTGACTTTTGCCGGATCATAGAGCACCTGGACCGCCTCCACGTACCCTTTGCCCGCGTAATCTTCATAGTTGGGGTTTTCGCCGCGGCCGCCGGTATAGCCGGAGATCGCCTCCACCACCCCCGGCAATTTTTCAAAGTCCGATTCCACGCACCAGAAGCAGCCGCCGGCAAAGGTGGCGATATCTAATTTTTTGGGCTTTTCTCTCACCGCTCCCTCCTTGGCCGGTTTTTCCCGGGGCTGGCTGTCGGCGTGGATCAAGCCCGCCGCCAAAATGGAGATAAAGGCCAGTAGCATCGTTGACCAAGTGGTTTTCGTGGTAGAATCCTTCTTGCCCCGGGCCGCGGCGTCAGAAAATTTCTTTTTCCTGAGGCCGGGGGATGGAACCCAGGAAGGGTGGCGCCCGACCTGGGTAAATTGTATTTCTATTAATAATTAAGCAGGAAATTCAAAAATCAAGGGACCGCGCGGGAGGTAATCCTGGGATCGGCGGCAAGTCTTTTCCAGACCGAACGGAGGGAAAGCGGCCTGAGGCCAGGAAGCTTCTTCTTTTTAATCTTCCCGGCTGGAGAGAGGGGCAGGGGGAGGAGGGGGTAGGAAAAAACTGCTGGCAACAGTTATAATTGAAAGTATTATCTGGTCAGTGATCTTGTTCGCACCGTGCCTTTGGCGACGGTGCTGCGTGGAGGCCGATTGTTCAAGGTATTAGGGCTCGCACTGTTGGTTTTGGGTCTATCAGTCTGCAGTGGTGTCCGGGCAGAAGGGCCGCTGAATTTAGAGCCTCTGCTCTCCCGGGACACGCGTCTGCTGGTCTTCGCACCCCACCCGGACGATGAAAGCCTGGGAGCAGCAGGGCTGCTGCAGCGCGTTCTCCAAAAAGGCGGTAGGGTCAGGGTGGTTTTCATGACTAATGGCGACGGCTATCCTGAGGGGGTGGAGCAGGAGTATCACATCGCCCAACCCACCGCCGCGGATTACCGCAAATACGGGGAAGAGCGCCGGGGGGAGGCCGTAAAGGCCGACGCCATACTGGGTCTGAAGGAGAGCGCGGCGATCTTCCTGGGCTTTCCGGACGGCGGGTTATCGTGCTTGCGCCGGCAATTTTTCGCCGGCCCGCCGGCCTACACGTCTCCTTATACCTTGGTAAACTGCCCCAAGGCATCGGAAGTTATTATCCCGCGCACGGGTTATACCGGCCACGATCTGACCCAAGAGATGGAACGGGTGATGGCGGATTTTCGACCCAATCTGGTGGCCACCACCCCGCTACAGGACGAACATCCGGACCATAGCGCCACTTACTTTTTCGTGAAACGGGCCTTGGCCCATTGGTGCAGGAAAAATCCCTCTCTAAACCCCCGGATACTGGCCTTCCTGATCCATTATGGCCAGTGGCCCAGCGGTCAAGGCGCGGGGAGTGGTTTGCGCCTCCATCCTCCTGAGGGCTTTCCTGATCAAGGGATGCAGTGGCTCACCCTGGCCCTAAGCCCGGAAGAGGCGATGGCCAAGCGCCGGGCGATCCTGGCATACCATAGCCAAATGCTGGTTATGGGCCGCTATCTTTTGAGCTTTGCCAGAGCTAACGAATTGTTTCTGCTAGAGAATTAATATACCCAATATATTCCCTCTCCCCTCGGGGGAGCGGGTTAGGGCGAGGGGGGCGAGTTTGGCTAAGTGGGTGTAATCAGCCAAAAAATCCCACCACCACCCCGACCCTCCCCCCTCGAAGGGGGAGGGAAAAATACCGGGCAAGTTATGTAAGGCATTCCCGGGACGTCACACTATTTCTTCCCCTGGAGGTCCGTCCAGTTGAGGCAGTTGGGGGGAGGATCACCCCGGAGTCCGGCCAGGAGATTCTCAGCCGCCATCACCGCCATGCGGGTGCGGGTTTCCACGGTGGCGCTGCCCAGGTGGGGCAGGAGTACCACATTGTCGAGGTCAGCCAGGCCCGGGGCGAGTTGGGGTTCTCTTTCATAGACATCCAACCCCGCTCCGCGAATCCGGGCCTGGCGCAAGGCCGCAACCAGGGCCGCCTCATCGACCACCGGACCCCGGGAAGTGTTGATCAGGTAAGCCGTGGGCTTCATGAGTTCCAGCTCCCGGCTGCCGATCAAGTGCCGGGTCTGCGGCGTCAGGGGCACATGTAAGGTCACGAAATCGGCCTCTTGCAGCAGGGTCGCCAGCGGCACCGCCGAGGCCTTAACTTCTTGCTCTGTTGCAGGCGCGAGCCGGGTGCGGCTATGGTAGATGATCTTCAGGCCGAAACCCGCGGCCCTCCGGGCCACAGCCTGGCCGATGCGTCCCATGCCGATGATGCCCAGAGTCTTGCCGCTCACTTCCTGGCCCAGAAACAGGAGAGGCGCCCAGTACTGGAACTTTCCGGCCCGGACCCGGCGGTCGCCTTCCACCACCCGGCGGGCCGTGGCCAGGATCAAGGCGAAGGCCAGGTCCGCGGTGGCATCGGTGAGCACGCCGGGGGTATTCGTTACCGGAATGCCCCTCCGGGTGACTGCAGCAACATCGATATGCTCGAAGCCGACGCCGTAGTTGGCAATGACCTTGAGGGCCGGGGCGCGCTCGAGCACTTCGGCATCGATGCGGTCGGTAATCGTACACAGGAGCCCCTCCTTGTCGGCGACGCTACCCAGGAGCCTCTGCCTCTCCAGGGGGTCAGCGTCGTAGCTTTCCACCTGATG
>JAKAGH010000383.1 GCA_021817645.1 Deltaproteobacteria bacterium | reverse complement strand
CATTATTCTTAATAAATGGGGGTCACCGGTGGCGTTCAGCCCCTCGGCAATGACGAACTCCACCTGCCTTGCCGGCTCCAAGCCCCGCAAGTTTTCGACCAGGCCCCAGGCCAGATCGCTCAAGTCCACTTTTTGCTGCCGAATCTCGGCCCGGCTCACCCGGGAAAGCCCCAAGAGGGCCTCGATGAGTTCTTGCATCTGTTTGGAAGCCTTTTGCAGCATCTGCAGGCACTGCAGGCCCTGTTCGTCTAGCTTCTTTCCGTAATCCTCCTGTAACATCCGGGAAAAGCCGACGATGCCGCGCAAGGGGGCGCGCAGGTCATGGGACACCGAATAGCTGAAGGCTTCCAGTTCTGCGTTGGCGGCTTCCAGTTGCAATATGTGGTCTATCAGGTCCCTATTCAGTTCTTTAACCCGGGTCCGCTCGGCATCCAACTCCTCGGTAAGAGCCCGGAGTTCCTCATTTTGCGCCTGCAACTCTTCACTCTGGGCCTCCAGATCTGCTGCCAGGGACTGCAATTCGGCTTGGGCCTTGAGAAGCTGGCCATTCCTTTCCACCGCGGCTTCATAGGTGGACAACAGGAGGTTGAGGATCTGCAGCCGATCGGAATTGATGGAATATTTCTGACCCTGGAAGACGATTTCCAGGCCTGACTGCCCCGCTTCATGCCGCCGCAGATTTTGGTTGACCAGAAAAAGTTGCACCCGATGAATCAGGTTCTGTTCATCGAAAGGCTTGACGATAAAGCTATCGGCGCCGCACTCCAGGGCCTTCATGACATCCACCGGATCGGACAGGGCGGTGAGCAGGATGAGCGGGACATCATCCAGGTTCCGGTCGCAGCGAATAAAATGGCAGAGCTCGTAGCCATCCATCTCCGGCATAATGACGTCGCTGATCACCAGGTCCGGCTTATGCCGGGCCAGCAGGGCCGCAGCCTCCCGGCCGTTTGGGGCCGCGGTCACCCGGAAGCCATGCTGTTCCAGGACAAAGCGCAGCTTCTCCCTCTGGGTGCTACTGTCTTCAACAATGAGAATTTCTTCCGGCCCTTTCCTGTTTACCATTACTGACCTCTCGTTATTTGGGCCTTCCGGTCCGGTGTAACTAAGGTTTTCAGGAGTGCGGCGATCTGCTCCGGGTCCAGGACATACATGGCCGCCCCCAGTTTGATGGCTTGTCCCGGGATGCCGTGCACCACTGAACTCTCCTGGTCCTGGGCGATGGTGATGGCGCCCTTTTCTTTCATCAGGGCCATTTCCGCGACCCCGTCATCTCCCATGCCGGTGAGCAGGACGCCCACGGCCCGGGGACCATAGAATTGGGCCACCGACCGGAAGAGCGGGGCAATGGCGGGGCGCAGGCCGTTAAGCGGCGCAGCCTCGCTGAGTTCGATCCGGCCCCAACGGTCCACCGCCATATGCGCACCATCGGGGGCCAGGTAGGCCTGCCCGGCCAAAATTTCCTGGCGCCGCTGGGCCACCTGCACGGGAAAGGCGGTGGTTTGCCGGAGCCATTCAGCCAGCCCCGGGACAAAGCCCGGCGACATGTGCTGCACTAGCAGCACCGGTACGGAAAAATCGGGGCCCAGGTTTGTTAATATTCTTTTCAGCACCACCGGGCCCCCGGTTGAGGCCCCCATGGCCACCACTTCGATCCTCTTCGCTGGCCGCGGCCCTTCGATCCGGGGCGCAGCCCGGACTGGAGCCTCGGTCTTGGGCCAGCGCCGGACCACCTTGATCTCGGACATCAGCTTGACGATGCGGATCAATTCCGCGGCCCGGGCCCGGAACTGCGGATGCCCCATCCCCAAGGGCGGCGGCAGGATACTCAGGGCGCCTGCTTCCACCACCCGGAGAGACTTGGCCACGTCCTGGGGGTCGTAACTGCTGCTGACGATGATGACCCGGGTGGGGCTGGTCTCCATGATCCGGCGGGTGGCTTCATAGCCGTTGATCCCCGGCAGGTTGATATCCATGGTGATCACATCGGGCCGCAGCCGGGCCGCGGCCGTGATTGCATCCTCGCCGCTGGCCGCGGCGCCGATGACGGCAATCTCCGGATCACTGCCGAGGATATAGGTGATCAAGTCCCGCACCACCGGCGAGTCTTCCACCACCAGCACGCTGATCCGGCTCATATGATTCTCTTGATGGTTTCCAAAAGATTGCTTTGGTCAAAACTGCTTTTGACAATATAAGCGTTGGCTCCCACTTCGACCCCCCGTTCCCGGTCTTCCACCGATTCCAGGGCGGTGACCAGGACCACGGGCAGCTCAGCCAGTGAGCGCTCGCGGCGGAGGCGCGCGGTCAGGTCAAAGCCGTTCATCTTGGGCATATCCACGTCGGAGACCACCAGGTCGAAGCCGCCTTCCTTCAGTTTGCCAAACGCGTCCAGGCCGTCGACCGCGGTCTCCACCCGGTAGCCCGCGCCTTCCAGGATATTTTTGAGCAGAGTCCGGGCGGTGATGGAATCCTCCACCACCAGGATGGCAGCCGGTTCCAGTTCCTCCGCAGCCGCAGGCGCGGCGCGCACGGCGGCCAGGCTCACCTTGACTGCGGACTTCAGCAGGTCGGCGACGTTGAGGATCGGCGCCAACTCGCCCGTCCCCAGGATGGTGACGCCGGAGACGTTCCGCACCCTGGAGAGCTGGCCGCCCAAGGGTTTCTCCAGGACTTCCTGCTCATAGAGTACTTCGTCCACCCGGAAAGCAATGCGTTTATCCGCGGCGGAGAGAACCAGCACCGACAGAAAGTCGGCGGCGGTCCGGGAGTCTTCCGGCAATTCCAGCACCTCCTCGAGCCGTATCAGGGCCAGGGCCCGGCCGTCCAGCTCGATGGTTTCCCGGCTTTCCACGGTGCGGATCTCTTCCCGGCGCACCCGGCGCACCTGCTCCACATTTCTGGTGGGCACCACGAAAACGCGGCTGCCCAGGCGCACCAGGATGCCGCGGAACGCGGCCATGGTGATGGGCAAGACCAGGCTAAAGGAGGTGCCCACCCCGGGTTTGCTCTCCACCGTGTAGACGCCCC
>JAKAGH010000382.1 GCA_021817645.1 Deltaproteobacteria bacterium | reverse complement strand
GCGCAGGGCCCGGTAGAGGTCGAAAGAGTCGTGGCGCAGGGAGGTGGAGAAACACTGGGAGAGCACGATCTGGATGGCGTCCCCCGCGGCGATATACTCCTTGGCTTGGCGCACCATCTCTTCAAACCGCGCCTGGGTAAGGTTGGATGCCAGGGGCGCGCGCTCCCCGCCCGCCTGCGCCTGCGGCGGCGGCACCGGCTGCCGCAGGCGGCCGATGAGGACGTCGATGGAGGCCACTGCCCGCTCATACTGATCTTTTAACGGGGTGTCCAGGTCCACCTGCACCAGGGCCACCACCTTGATGGTCTGGCGCAGGTTGTCGAAGATCAGGAGGTGATCGGTGAGCAGCAACCTGGCCTCGGGAATATCGGTGGCCGGGGTCAGCTCCGGCAGCCGTTCGATGAAGCGCACCATATCATAGCCCAGGTAGCCCACCAGCCCCCCCCAGAAACGGGGCAGCCCCGGCGCGGGTACGGCCCGGTATCCGGCCAGCAAGTCCCGGAGGTGGGAGAAAGGGTCAGACCCGGCCTCCAGGGTTTCGGTCTGCCCCCGGCGCTGGATGGTGACCTGGCCCCCCTGCACCTGGAACATCAGGGAAGGGTTCAGCCCCAGGAAACTGAAGCGGCCCCATTTCTCCCCGCCTTCCACACTCTCCAGGAGAAAGGAACAGCCCTCCCCCCGCAGCTTTTTGTAAGCCGAGACCGGGGTCTCCAAATCCCCCAGGATCTCCCGGTAGACCGGGATGAGATTGCCCTGCCGGGCCATCTCCTGAAACGCCGCCAAATCCGGAATAACCATGCACACCGCTCCTGGTGGCGCAGGCGTCTCGCCTGCGCATCTTCATGGTAGCCGCAGGCTTTAGCCTGCGCTTAGTGTTTTAAGTGAGAGGTCCGTAACCAAAAAAAAGCCGCGCCCCCTGCGGGCCACGGCTTTTTTAGTACCAAAAAAAACCGGGGCCCCTCTCCGTGAGGGGCCCCGAAATATTATTCACTGCCGGCGGACGCACCTCACGGGACCGATACGGGCCACCAGCACCAATTGTTTGCGGGAGAAAACAGAGTATCCATAATCAGTGAATTTATTGTATATTCAAATCACTCCCAGGTGTCAATATCTTTTTCGATCATTTAAAGATAGTTCCGCATGAGCGGTAGCACAGGCTTTCCAGCCTGCGCGGGGCGGGATTTTTCGGAAATATCAGGAGGACCAGGGGATGAAATTTCTCATCACCATCTTTCAGGATGAAGACGGCATGTTCATCGCCGAATGCCCCTCCATCCCTGGCTGCGTCAGCCAGGGACAGACGGAAGCGGAGGCGGAAAAGAACATCCACGCAGCCATTAAAGAGTGCCTGGAGGTGCGGGCTGAGAAAGGAATGCCCCTCACTGTCCCCACTCGCCAAATAGAAGTGGAGGTAGAATGGCGGCAATCCCGCTATTGAAACCTAAGGAAGTAGTGAGAGCTTTTGAAAAATTGGGTTGGGAGGTGGCCCGCCGCCGGCGCGGCAGCCACATCATCATGACTAGGCCGGGTCATATCGCCACTCTTTCTATCCCTGACCATCCTCAAGTTGCCCGGGGCACTCTTCGCAGCTTGTTGGCAAAAGCCGGAATAACCATGGAAGAATTTATGGAATCTTTAAGTTAAATCTGCTAATTCTTAACTTTTTTCATTTAAAAGAGATAGCATTTTATCGTGTAAGTTTTTATTACTGGCCACAATATTAGGCGCGTTAATATCGTAATCCCCACCGCTAAAAGTAGTAATCTTCCCCCCCGCCTCGGTAATAATCAGCAACCCCGCGGCCGTATCCCAGGGCTTTAAATTCTCCTCCCAAAAACCGTCGAAGCGGCCGCAGGCCACATAGCACATGTCCAGGGCCGCAGACCCGGCCCGGCGCACCCCTTGGGCTACGCCCAGCAAACGCCCCAGCCGGGCCAGGGTCTCCGGCAGGCGCTCCCGGATGTCGTAGGGAAAACCGGTGGTCAGCAGGGCCCGGTCCAACCGTTCAGTCTTCGAGACGCGGATGGGTTGGCCATTGAGAAACGCGCCGCCGCCCTTCCGGGCCTCAAACAGCTCGTCCCGCAAGGGATCGTAGATCACCCCGCAATGCAAGGCCCCCTCCATCTCCAGGGCAATGGACACGCAGAACGCCGGGAACCCGTGGGCGAAGTTGACCGTGCCATCCAGGGGGTCGATGATCCAGCGATAAGGGGATAAGGACTGGTGGGGCGGGCCTCCGTGCCCGCCGGTGGCCTCAGCCCTTAAACTCTCTTCCTCCGCCAGCAAGCCGTGGTCGGGGAAGGCTTGCCGGATCAGGGCGGTGATCATTTCCTGGGACTGGAGATCCGTTTCAGTCACCGGGTCGAT
Source organism: Deltaproteobacteria bacterium (assembly GCA_021817645.1). GTDB lineage: Bacteria > Desulfobacterota > Desulfobaccia > Desulfobaccales > 0-14-0-80-60-11 > SURF-52. Next base: position 662 of record JAKAGH010000382.1, on the reverse strand, counting down.
GGCGCCCTTGTAGGTAATCTGGTGGGGCTTATAATAATTCTGGCGCAAGACCGCGCCCGCGGCCAGGGCCGCCTGCCGGCCCACCGCGGCGACGCGGTCCAGGAATTCTTTATCCATGAGGGATTATCCTCTTTAGAAGACCCCTGACTTAGTAGACAAGTAATCAGTAATCAGTGATCAGTGCTGGCCCAGGCTTTCCAGCCTGGGCGGAGTAACGAAGCGGGCGAGGACGCCCGCCCTACGCCTTTTCATAATTCCCGGGTCAGCCAAAGGATTATAAGAAACTGTTCGCTGCTTACTGCTTGCTCAAGTAAACTGCAGCAGTTCGAACCCCGTTTCCAAATCCTTGCGCCTCACGCCGCTGGTGCCCAGGATCTCCAGGATGACCACTTCCCCCACCAGCCAGACTTCCACCCCGGCCCGGGTGCAGCCCACCGTGGCCCCGCCTTCCCGGCCGGACGCGGCATGGAGATGCATCACCGGTTTGCCTGCCTCATTGGGGAAGATGGTGCCCACGGCCAGGACCTCCTGGATGCCTTGGAGGATGTGGATCATAGGGACAACGGTCTTTTTGCCCGCTTCCGGGCCCACTACCACCTTGCTGCCGTGCTGGGCTCCCCCCAGGAAAAAAACCAGGGCCGCGTTAATGCCCTGCTCCCCGG
>JAKAGH010000055.1 GCA_021817645.1 Deltaproteobacteria bacterium | reverse complement strand
CTTCCTTGAGGACCCGGAGGGCCCGGAAGGTAATATCCTCCAGATTGCCGATGGGAGTGGCGACGATGTAGAGCATGGGAAGTTAATACTTCTCTTACAGGAAAATAATGGTGGGCAGTGCCCACCCCACACCTAAAAAGCATTCGGAATAATTTCCACCCTGGGGCCGCCTTCGAGAATGGTAATCCCCACCACATCAAAGCGCACTGCCACCTCCCCCAGGCGCTGCCGTTTTAAATAATAATCGGCCAGTTTCCGCAAGCGCGCCTGCTTGCTGGCAGAGACCGCATCCTGGGGCTCTCCGAAGCGGAGGCTTTTCCGGGTCTTGACTTCGATGAAGACCAGTTCGCCCCGGTGCCGGGCGATGAGGTCGATCTCCCCCAGGGGAGTGGTATAATTGCGCTCCAGGATTTTGTAACCCTGCTTTTTCAGGGCCGCGGCCGCCAGGTCTTCCCCGGCGTCGCCCAATTGGCGGGAAGCGGTTTTCATTCTTCTTATCAAACTGAATATTGAATGAAAGTCAACTTATAAAGGCAGGGCTTAAAAGTCTCACTATATCAAGGCGGATTTAGGAGGATTTTTCCCACGCCCCCAAATCCCCCCTGACCCCCCTTTAGAAAAGGGGGGAAAATAAACAAGCTACTCACCTAACCATTCCTTGACACCGCTGAAGGTGCGGCGGTGGATGGGGCAGGGACCCCAGCAGCGCAGGGCCTCCAGGTGTTCGGCGGTGGCGTAGCCTTTGTGGCGGGGGAAATTGTATTGGGGATATTGCCGGTGGTAGGAGGCCATCAGCCGGTCCCGGTGCACCTTAGCCAGGACCGCGGCCGCAGAGATGGAGGGGCAGAGATCGTCCCCCTTGACCACCGGTTGTTGGGGATAAGCCAGGGGCAGTGGATGGGGCCCGTCCACCAGGACCATTTCCGGGACCAGGGAAAGGGCCTTCACCGCCTGGGCCATGGCCCTGAGGCTGGCGGCCAGGATGCCCAGGGTCTCGATCTGCCGGGGCCCCACTTCCTTAATGGCAAAGGCCAGGGCCTGCTCCCGAATCTGGGCGTCCAGGGCCGTACGCATGTCGGGGGTGAGGCGCTTGGAGTCCCTCAGGCCGGGGAAGACAGCGTCCGGGGGGATGATCACGGCCGCGGCCACCACCGGTCCGGCCAGGGGGCCCCGGCCCACTTCATCCGTCCCGGCGATGAAGGGAAGGTTTTGCAGGCGCCAATAAGCCTCCGGGTCAGCAAAGACCTGCTTGCCGACCCGGGGGTGGCTCATGCGTGGGGGGTCCGCTTTTCTTTGATCCGGGCCGCTTTGCCCACCCGCTGACGCAGATAGTACAGGCGGCTGCGGTTGACATCGCCCCTGGTAAGAACCACCACCTGCTCGATATTGGGGGAGTGTAAGGGAAAGATGCGCTCCACGCCCACGCCGTACGAGACTTTACGTACGGTGAAGGTGGAGCCGGTGAGCGCGCCTCTTTTGCGGATAACCACGCCTTTAAAGACCTGGATGCGTTCCTTGTCTCCTTCCACAATGCGCACATGCACTTCCACGGTGTCTCCGGGGCGGAACGCGGGCAGGTCGGCCCGCATCTGTTCCCGGGATAATTGATCTACGCGTTCCATAGTAACCACCTAATCTTTCTTTCCAGTATCGGATAATTTTGCTAAAAACTCCCGGTCCTGGTCATCCAGGGCCGCTTTTTCCAGTAAATCGGGCCGCTGCGCGGCAGTGCGCCGCAGGGCTTCCTGACGCCGCCAGCGGTTGATGCGCTGATGATCACCGCTGAGCAGGATCTCCGGCGCGTCCAAACCTTCGAAGTCCCGGGGCCGGGTATAATGGGGGTATTCCAACAACCCGGTCTGAAAGGACTCTTCCTCCACGGCGCCTTCGCCCCCCAGGACCCCGGGGAGCAACCGGGTCACCGCGTCCGCCACCACCAGGGCCGGAATCTCGCCCCCGGTTAAGATATAATCGCCGATGGACAGCTCTTCATCAATATAAAAATGCAGGCGGTCGTCCACCCCTTCATAATGACCACAGATCAGCAATAAATGCCGCGTTGCTGCCAGCTCCCGGGCTTTGTCCTGGGAAAACATGGGGCCTCGGGGGCTGAACAAAATAACCCGGACCTCCGGGTCTTCCTGCCTGACCGCCCGGATGGCCCGCACCAGGGGTTCGAGCTTCAGGACCATCCCCGGGCCGCCCCCAAAAGGGCGGTCATCCACCACCCGGTGGCGGTCGGTGGTGAAGTCCCGGAGGTTGAGCACGCGGAATTCCACCGCGCCCTGGGTTTGGGCCCGGTTAATCATGCTCTGGCTGAGGGGGGACGCGAAAAACTCCGGGAACAGGGTCAGCAGCTCAATGCGCATACGTCTCCAACAGCCCCGGAGGCGGCGAGACCTTGATCCAGCCCTCTTCCAGATTAATGCCGGTGATCACCTCCTCCACCGCCGGCAGAAGCAACTCCTCTTCCCCACGCCGCACCACATAAACATCATTGGCCGGGGTGGCGATGATCTCCCGGAGATGCCCCAACAAAACCCCATCCGCGTCATTAATGACGGGCAATCCCAATACCTGGAACCAGTAATATTCCCCTTCGGGAAGCCGGGGGAAACGCGCCACCTCTCCTCTGACTTCCTGGCCGATGAGGGCTTCGGCCCGGTCCCGGGTTTGTATGCCCTCCAGACGCAGCAGCACCTGCCCTTTCTGGCGGCTCGCGTCTGCTACCCGGTAGCGTCTGCCACCGACTTCCACCTCCCCCAACACGGCGATCACCGCGGGGTCGGTGGTGGCAGTGGCAGCATCTGGTCTCACTTTTAGGGCGCCCCGGAGCCCATGGACCCCGGACACCTTCCCCAATCCTACTGTTGAGGGAGCGGTTCCTTGCCCTTTACTCAAGGATTTCCAGGACCGCGCGCTTGCGAATCTTGGTGGAGGCCGCACTCAAAATGGTGCGGATAGCCCGGGCCGTACGCCCCTGCTTGCCGATTACCTTCCCCAAATCTTCCTTGGCCACTTTGAGTTCGATGACAGAGGTCTGCTCTCCCTCGATTTCTTTGACCTGAACGTCGTCAGGATTATCCACAAGAGCCTGCGCGATGAACTTTACCAAGTCTTTCATTGTCGCCACCTCGTCGAGGATGGGGTGGTGGGCTCCACCTTTTTATGGTTCCAGGGTGGTGGGCTTCAATCTGCCGCTGCGGCTGCCGGGGGTGCGCCCCGCCGCTTCAAAAGACTGGCCACCGTGTCCGTGGGTGTTGCTCCCCGGCTCATCCATAGAGCCAGGAGTTCGTCTTTCACCATGATCCCGGCCGGGTCCTGGCGAGGGTCGTAAGAGCCCACAATCTCCAGAAACTTGCCGTCCCGGGGGGACTCACTGTTAGTTACCACTATGCGGTAATAAGGGCGCTTTTTGGCGCCGAAACGGGCCAACCGGATACGTAATGCCATGAGGCCGCTTTACCCTCCTTTGGGTTTAGTATTCGAGGAAGGGGCCGAGGTTCCACAGGCTGGAAAGCCTGTGCCACTCCCCCCCACCGCTGTCTTAAAAAACCTTTCCCGGGAAGAAGGGCATTTTGCCCTTCTTGCCTCCCTGGGTCATTTGTTTGATCATTTTCTGGGTGGTGGCGAAATTTTTCAGGAGCCGGTTGACGTCCTGGACCGAGGTGCCACTGCCCAGGGCGATGCGGCGGCGCCGGCTGCCGTTGATGAGCAAGTGGTCGGTCCTCTCTTTGGGCGTCATGGAATTGATGATGGCCTCCACCCTTTTGAGTTCCCGGTCGTCCGGCTTCAGGTCCTTCAGGGCCTTGTTCTTTCCCAAGCCAGGGATCATACCGAGTAATTGTTCCATTGTACCCATCTTTTTTATTTGCCGCAATTGGTCCCGGAAATCTTCCAGGCTAAAGCCTTCTTTGCGCAGCTTTTTTTCCAGGGCCTGGGCCTGGGTCGCGTCAAAGGTCTCCTGGGCCTTCTCGATGAGGGTGAGTACGTCCCCCATGCCCAGGATGCGGGAACTCAGGCGGTCGGGGTGAAAGGCTTCCAGGGCGTCTAATTTTTCCCCGACCCCCAAAAACTTGATGGGCTGGCCGATCACCGCCCGCATGGACAGGGCTGCGCCGCCCCGGGCGTCGCCTTCCATCTTGGTGAGGATGACGCCGGTGAGCTTGAGCAGGTCGTGGAATTTCTGGGCCACCTGCACCGCGTCCTGGCCGGTCATGGCATCCGCCACCAACAGAATCTCTTTGGGCTCCGTCTTTTGCCGGATGGCCTTGAGTTCGTCCATCAGGGGCGCGTCGATATGGAGGCGGCCCGCGGTGTCCAGGATGACCGTGTCGTAGCCCGCGGTATAGGCCGCTTCCATGGCCGCAGCCGCAATAGCCACCGGGTTCTGGTCCGTTTGCGAGGGATAGACGTCCACGCCCAGGTCCCCGGCCAATCTCTTTAATTGCTCAATGGCCGCGGGCCTTTGTACGTCCGCGGGCACCAGATAAGGCTGGCGGCCCTGGCTCTTGAGGCGCCGGGCGAGCTTCCCCGCGGTGGTGGTCTTGCCTGACCCCTGGAGGCCCACCAGCATGATGGCCACCGGGGGCTTGCCGCCCAGGTCCAGGCGGGGGGACTCGCCGCCCAGGAGCCGGGTCAGCTCCTCGTGGACGATCTTGATGACCTGCTGGGCCGGGGTGAGTGAGCGCATCACTTCTTCGCCTACGGCCCTGGCCTTGATGGACTCGATGAAGCCCTTGGTCACCTTGTAGTGGACGTCGGCCTCCAACAGCGCGAGCCTCACCTCCCGCAGGGCCTCTTCCACCTGGGCCTCGGTGAGCTTGCCATGACCTTTGAGCTTCTTAAAGATGCCGGTCAGTTTGTCGGAAAGACGATCGAACATTTTATAATCTCACGCAAAGACGCAAGGAAAATATGAGATGTCAGTTTTTTTTCATCTCGTTCCCAAGCTCTGCTTGGGAACGCTTAATGACCGTCCAAGCTCTGCTTGGACACCGCTTGCGTCCCCCAGTCCAACTTGGAGACGAGGGGATGAAACAAACTCCACAAAAGCTGGCGGGCCACGCCCACCCCACAGAAATGGTGCGTGAGACGCACCCTACGAAAACGGCTACCCCTTAATAACCCCCAACGGCTTCAGCTTCGCCACCTTCTTGCTGATTCCCGCGCCGTGGGCCACTGCCACCACCGCTTCCACGTCCTTGTAGGCCTCGGGGATTTCTTCGTCCACCGTGGCCCGGCCTGCGCCCCGAACCACGATCCCCTGGGCCGCCAGCTCCCGGACGATGTTCCGCCCTTTAGCCACCTTCAGGGCCGCATGCCGGGACATCTCCCGGCCCGCGCCGTGGCAGGTGCTGCCGAAGGTTTCTGTCAGGGCCTGCTCCGTGCCCACCAGGACGAATGAATAGCGCCCCATGTCCCCGGGAATCAGCACCGGCTGCCCGGTCTGCTGATAGGCCGCAGGCGTCTCCGGGTGCCCCGGGGGGAAGGCCCGGGTCGCGCCCTTGCGGTGCACACAAAGTTTCTTCTTTTTACCGTTCACCAGGTGCTCTTCCATCTTGGCGATGTTATGGGCCACGTCGTACACCAACTCCAGTCCCAAGTCCTTGGGCCCCATCTGCAACACCTGCTCGAAACTCTCCCGCACCCAGTGGGTGATCATCTGCCGGTTGGCAAAGGCAAAATTTGCGGCCGCGGCCATGGCCCCCAGGTAGCGCTGGCCCTCCGGCGAAGAAAGCGGCGCACAGCAAAGCTGCCGGTCCGGGAGCTCAATGCCGTATTTGGCCGAGGCCTTGAGCATCACCTTGATATAATCGTCGCAGACCTGGTGGCCCAAACCCCGGGAACCGGTATGGACGATGACCGTGACCTGGTCTTTATGCAGCCCCAGGGCCGCGGCCAGCTTGGCGTCATAAACCTCCAGGACATAGCCCACTTCCACGAAGTGGTTGCCTGAACCCAGGGTGCCCAACTGGTCCTTGCCCCGGTTCTTGGCAAAATCGGACACCAGTTCCGGGTCGGCCCCGGGAATCTGGCCCCGGGCCTCGATGTGCTCCAGGTCTTGGCTGTGTCCGTAGCCGTTTTTTACCGCCCAACCCGCGCCCAACCGCATCACCTGGTGCAACGTCGGGACCGTGAGCTTCAAATCCTTGCGCCGGGAGCCCAACCCCGAAGGAATGTTGCTAAACAGGGCGTTGACCAGCTCCTCGATGCGGGGCTCCACCTCCAGCCGCTGCAGGTTGGTGCGGAGCAGGCGCACGCCGCAGTTGATGTCATAACCCACGCCGCCGGGGGAGACTACCCCCTCATCCAGATTAAAGGCCGCCACCCCGCCGATGGGGAAGCCATAACCCCAATGGATGTCGGGCATGGCCAGGGACGCGCCCTCGATCCCCGGCAAAGTGGCCACGTTGGCCACCTGCTGCAGGCTTTGATCCTCCTGGATCTTGGCCATCATCTTCTGGGAGGTGAAGATCAATCCCCGGGTGCGCATCTTCCCCTCCCGGGGGATCTCCCAGCGGTAATCATCCACCTGCCGCAGCTTGACTTGTGAGGCCATGTCAGACACAGTGATCAGTAATCAGTGATCAGCAATCATAACGGTTTTTTCCACTGGTCACTGATTACTGATCACTGATCACTGGTCACCAAAAACCCCTTTATAAATCCAAGATGACCGTGGCCTGCCAGCGGCCATTTCGCTTCGCTATTTCCAAATGGTGATAAGTGGCGGCCTTGACCGCGGTCCGGCTTACGTGCCTGTCGGGGTCATAAGTTTCCCCCCGGGCCCGGGCCGCCAGACGCTGGGGGGTTAACTCCAAAACCTTGAATTCCCGCCCCAAGAAGGCGTCTACGTCATAAAGATAAAGCAGGTAATTCAGCCACGCAACCAGGAGGGCTTCCAGATCGGGGGCAACGAGTAAAATTTCTGCGGTTTTTTGCCGCCGCAGCCGCCGCCGGTCCGTGAGAACCGCGGTGAGCGCCGCGCCCGCGTTTTCAAAGAGCTCCTCCCGGCTATCTCCCCAGATGCGCAAGCCCAGGTCGGCGGTGTGCGCTATTTGGCGATATTTTTCTTTCCGCTTTCTTCGGGAAGCAGCCGGTTTCATGCCCCAAATTATCTAGCCGGAGATTTTCCTAACACTCCTGTCGCCGGGGGGGCACCCATTGGTTTACCCGCCCCCAGGGGGGCACATGAGTCCGCCTTGGGGGCCGCCCCTGCAATTGCCATTTAAGTTAATAACGCTACGGCCTCAATGCCAGGTCCCGGGCTTTTTTAGCCAATTTTTTGCGGCCTGGGCCGCGTCCACCCCGGATTGGAACGCCAGCAGGTTGGCCTCCAGAAATTTGGGGTTGGTGCGGGTGCGCAGGATCTGCCGCAGGTCCTCATCGCTGAACGGCAAGGAAGCGCTGGCGGCCAGGGCTCCCAGCAGGACCATATTCACCGCCAGGGGGCTGCCGGCCCGGCGGGCCCGGTCCCCGGCGTCAAAGGCCAAAAGACCGCCCACCTGCTCCGCCAACAGCTGCATTATGCGCCCCACCCCGGGGTACTTGGCCTGGCCGGTGGCCACCGGGTAAGGCGGGATGGCCGCGGTGTTGGCGATCACCAGGCTTTTGGCGTGGCAATAATTTAAGGCCCTGAAGGCCTCCAGGGCCTCGAAACCCAGGAGCACGTCCGCTTCCCCCGGGGAAATGATGGGGCTTTTCACCTCCCCCAGGACCACGGTGGAGACCACAATGCCCCCCCGCTGGGCCATGCCGTGGGTTTCGCTCACCAGAGGTGAGAACCCGGCCTCCAGGGCCGCCTCCCCCAGCACCCGGCTGGCGAGCAAGGTGCCCTGGCCGCCGACGCCGGTGAGAAAGATGCGCAGCCTGATCTTGGGGTCTTCGGTTTTCGGTTTTCGGTTTTCGGTGAAGTTCATTATTCGGCACTCATATAAAAAGAATTTAATTCTTCACCGGCCTGATGGCCTCGCACCATTGAACGCAGAAGGCGCAGCCGGAGCAGAGGTCGGTGTCGATGAGCATACGGCCCCCTTCCGGCCCCTGGTTCAGCTGCATGGCCGGGCAGCCGAAGTAATCCAGGCAGTGGCGGCAGTCCTGGCACTTGTCGGTGATGCGGAAGCGAGCCCGGGGTTGGCGGCCTTTGAGCCGATGCACGTGCAGGTGGCAGGGGGCCTGGGAAATTAGCACCCGCACCCCCGTGGCGCTTACCGCCTCTTTGGTGGCCGCCAGGGCCTCCTGATATTTAAAGGGCTTGACCACCCAGAGCTGTTCCACGCCCAAAGCCTGGACCACCCGCTTCAGGGGCACGTGTTCACAGGGGTATCCGGGAGGAGTGAGGGTAACTCCCGGGTGTGGTTGATGGCCGGTCATGGCCGTGGTGCCGTTGTCCAGGATGACCAGGAGAAAATCATGGCCCTGGTGCACCGCATTGACCAGGCCCGGCAGCCCGGAATGGAAAAAAGTGGAATCGCCGATAAAGGCCACCACCTTCTGCCCGGTGGCTTTGGAGATGCCCGCGGCGGTATTGACGCTGGAGCCCATGCAAATGAGAAAGTCGGCCATGGACAGCGGCGGCAGCAGCCCCAGGGTGTAGCAGCCGATGTCCGTGGGAAATATTCCCTCCACGCCCAAGTCTTTAAGGGCCATTTTCACGGAATAATACATGGCCCGGTGGGGGCAGCCGGGACAGAGGTTGGGGGGCCGGTCCGGCAGGGGTTCCCCCAGAATTCTCTGCGGGTCCGCGGGCTCCGCGGCTTTCCCGGGCAGGCCGAAATAGCGGGCCGTGACCTGGCGCACCAGGGCCGGGTGGTACTCATAGAGGCGGGAAAACAGGGCCTTGCTTTTCCCCTGGATGGACAGGGTCAATCCCTGGGCCTGGGCAATGGCCCGGATGCCTTCTTCCAGGTACGGCTCCAGTTCCTCCACCACCAGCACCCGTTCCAGGGGGGCCAGAAATTTGAGGATGAGGTTGGCCGGCAGGGGGTGGGTAAAGCCCAATTTCAGGACCTGCACCCGGTCCTCCAGCCCCAGTTCGGCCACCGCGTCCTCCACATAATCGGCGCTGACGCCGCTGGTGACGATACCCCAGGTCCCTTTACCGTAAACCTTGTTAAACAGAGAATCTTCGGCCAGGCCCGCGGCCCGGGCCTGGGCCTCCAGCAGCCGGGCGTGGGCCAGGCGGGCCACGGCGGGGACCATCACTTTCTGGAATGGTTCTTTGACAAAGACGCCGGGGCCGGGACGAGAGGCCAGTTCTCTTAAGGTTACTGCGCCCCGGGTATGGTTGATGCGGGTGGTGGTACGGAGCAGCACCGGCAGATGCAGCTCCTCGGAAAGGGCGAACGCGGCCCGGGCCATCTCCTTGGCCTCCTGGGGGGAGGACGGCTCCAGCATGGGCAGGCCCGCCAGCTTGGCGTAGTAGCGGTTGTCCTGCTCGTTCTGGCTGGAGAACAAGGAGGGATCGTCGGCGCTGACGATGACCATCCCGGCCTTGACGCCCACATAGGCCAGGGTCATGAGAGTGTCCGCAGCCACGTTGAGGCCCACGTGCTTCATGGCGCACAGCGCCCGCCAGCCGGAGGCCGCGGCGCCCGCGGCCACTTCCAGGGCCACTTTTTCATTTACCGAATATTCGAAATAGAGGTCCGTCTGCCGGGAGATTTCGTAGCAACGGTCGCCGATCTCGGAAGCCGGGGTGCCGGGGTAGGTGGTGACCAGGGCCACCCCAGCCTCCAGCGCGCCCCTGACAATGGCTTCATTTCCTAAGAATAACCGCGTTTCACCCGGTTGACCTGTAAGCAATTCAGACATGGATAGTTATCCCAATCTATGGTGTAAAACCTTTTATAATTAACATATTTCCAGATTTTGCCAAGAGAAAAACGTCAGGCGGGGGGAAGAAAAAATTGGGGAAAGACAGCAAAAAACCTACTTCCGGGCTACGGCCCAGATGATTTCATAAGTGGCGGGCACGCTGCCGTTGGTCCGGAACCGGGCATCATAGGCCTGGATCAAGGCGTTGAGCAGGCGGGGGGAAAAAGGCCGGGGCTTGGGGTTCGTAGCCCCCATGGCCTTGAGGGCCCGGAGAAACTCGGGCACGGTGGGGAAGTTGGCGGTGAAAATCTGTCGGCTCATCTGGATCGGGGAGAAGCCGGCCCGAGACAAGAGGTCTTCCCAATCCTGAGAATTTAGAAATCCCCGGGCCGGGATCTCCGGCACTGTCTGGAGATTCATTGCGGCCGCAGCCTGGCGTAAGGAGGCGTCCAGTTCGCCGAAGGTCTGGGGGCCCAGAGTGGCAAAGGCGAGGCAGCCTCGGGGGCTCAGGGCCTGGAAATAGGCCTGGAGAGCTTCCCGGGGATTAGTAAACCATTGAAACACCGCGTTGGAAATGATCAGGTCGAAGTCGCCCTGGCTGAAGAATTCGCCATCCGCCACCAGCCAGGACACCTGGGAGTCTGGCCCCAGGCGGCGGCGGGCCTGGGCGATTAAGGCCGCGTCCAGATCCAGGGCCACCAGCTCGCTGCCGGGATGGCCCTGGCGGAGCGAGGCGGTGAGATAACCGGTGCCGCAGCCCACCTCCAGGATGCGCCGGGATAAGGTCAACTCCTCCTGCACCCGGTCCAGCAGTTCCCGGGCCATCAGGCGCTGCACGCCCGCATGCCGGTCATAAGAGTCCGCGCGGCGGGCAAAATTGCGTCTGATGCTCTGCTTAATATCCATGGCTGGTGTGGCAATTCCAGGGGCGGGCGGGGATGCCCGCCCTACGAGCTCCCGATCCATTCTTCAATCCTCGTAATTTTTACTGATTACTGATCTCGGGGCTTTTTCCCCGATGATCCCGGCCAATATCCCGTTGAATATCTCTGCTTGGGTGACGAAGGGCATATGGCCTGCCCCCGGCAGGAGGCGTAGGCTGGAGCCCGGGAGGTGTTCCTGGAGGAACCGGGCTTGCTCCGGGGAGACGATGCGGTCTTGATCCCCCTGGATAATTACCGGAGCCACCGGCAATTGGGATAGCAGGGGCCGCAAGTCTTGATTGAGCAAGCAATCGAGACCCGCAGCTAAATCTGAGCCGTTACCGCCGGTGAACAACGCGGCAACCTCATTTTGATCATTCTCCTCCCCGGGTCCCAGGCAGGTTAGGGCAAAATCCTGAAGCACCTTCCGGGGGTTTTTTTTGAGGCCCAGGCGCATGGCCCGGACCGCGGCCGGGGGCTGCCCCCAGGGGTGGTCCGGCCGGGAGCAAAAGACCGGGGGCACGCCCGCCAGGACCAGACTGCCGGGAGCAGCGGTTTGCCGGGCCAGGACCTCGAGCAGCTGCATCCCACCCAGGGACCATCCCACCAGGAGACAATCCGGCAGGGAAAAATGGTCTAAATAATCCCCCAGCCAGGCCGGGTCCCAAACCGGGATATCCGGCGCCAAAACTTGCAGGCGATTTTGAAAAGCCCGGAACTGGCGGGCCCAAACCGCGCCGTTAGCGCCCCAGCCGTGGAGGAGGATCAAGGTCTTCATGCCACCAGACCCATCTCTTTACCGGAGGCCACTATGGTCTTCAGGGCCTGGGCCAGGTCTGCCGGGCTGTGGGCCGCGGACAGGGAGAAACGGACCCGGGCCCGGCCCGAGGGCACCGTGGGAGGCCTTAAGGCCACGGCCATCAGACCCCGGGCCCGCAGGGCCGCGGCGAATTTGAGGGTGGGCTCGTTTTTCCCCACCAATACGGGCACGATCTGGGTTTCGCTGCCCAAGGTGTCGAAACCGGCGTCCTGCAAGCCCCGGCGGAATTTCTCGGACTCCTGGAGGAGGCGCAGCCTCCTTTCCGGTTCTTCCCGGACAATCTTCAGCGCGGCCTGGATCGCGCCCAGGACCGGAGGGGGCATGGCCGTGGTGTAGATGAAGGAGCGGGCCTTGTTGTGCAGGTACTCGATGAGCCGCCGTTCCCCGGCCACATACCCGCCCAGGGAACCCAGGGCCTTGGAAAAGGTGCCCATGTGGACGTCCACCCCGGCAGCCAGGCCCAAGGCCTGGGCCAGCCCGGCGCCGCCCGGCCCCAGGACGCCGGTGGCGTGGGCCTCATCGATCATCAGCCAGGCCCCGTAACGCTCTTTCAAAGCCACCAGTTCCCACAGGGGAGCCAGGTCCCCGTCCACGGAAAAGACGGAATCGGTGATGATCAGCCGCCGTTTGCGCCCCGGAGTCTGCTGCAGGATCTTTTCCAGCTGATTCATATCCCGGTGAGGAAAACGGTGCAGAGTGGCTCCGGAGAGCTTGATGCCATCCATGATGCTGGCGTGGTTGAGCCGGTCGCTGAAGATGACATCGCCTTGCCCCAGAAGCGCGGTAATCACTCCCAGGTTGGCCATGTAACCGGTGCTGAAAAGCACTGCGGCTTCGGCCTCTTTGAATCCGGCCAGTTCGGTCTCCACGTCCTCATGGAGGCGCAGATGCCCCACCACCAGGCGGGAAGCCCCGGCGCCTGTTCCCCACCGGGCCGCGGCATCCCCGGCCGCGGCGATGAGACGGGGGTCCTGGGCCAGCCCCAGATAATCGTTGGAGGACAGGTTCAACAACACCTCCCCTGCCACCCGCACCTTACCACCCGGCAACACCTCCTCCACCACCTGGAGGCGGCGCCGCAGGGCCTGAGCGTCCAATGCCGCTAATTCTTGGTCTATTTCAGGAAACATGGTTTCGGGTGGGAATTGGGGGAGGGGGCTAAGGGCCACA
>JAKAGH010000381.1 GCA_021817645.1 Deltaproteobacteria bacterium | reverse complement strand
GCAATATATCAGATAGTTATCTGAATGGCGGCAATGGCCGTGCTGCTAATCCGGCGTTAACCCCTTAACAACCCTGGCCCCTACTTAACAGCACCTGATTTACTCCACCACAGGAGAAAATAAGGAGAGGGCTGGCAGAATTCCCGAAAATTTGGCCTGCCTCATAAAGCAGGGCGCAGAGCTTGGCCCTCGATAAATCAGCTGTTTGCCGCCGAACATGATCATGCTGCTATCAAAATTCAGAAAACCATGTTAAAATTTCCACATGGCGCAGTTGAATTTGCCAAGCTTGCTCTGGGACTGATGAATATTACAAAAAACGAAAAACAGACAACGGCGCACCCGGAGGCTGACCGCCCCCGGGAGCACTGCGGCGTCTTCGGCATTTACGGCCACCCGGACGCGGCCCGGCTCACCTACTTCGGCCTTTACGCCCTGCAGCACCGGGGCCAGGAGTCCTGCGGCATCGTCAGCGGCGACGGCTGCCGGGTACGCCAGCAACGGGGCCTGGGCCTGGTGTCCGAGGTCTTCGACCCCAAGCTCCTGGACCAGCTTCCCGGACACCTGGCCATCGGTCACGTCCGCTACTCCACCACCGGCTCCACCCTGCTGGTCAATGCCCAGCCCTTTGTGGTGCAGCACGCCGGCCAGAGCCTGGCCATCGGCCATAACGGCACTCTGACCAACGCCCGGGAGATCCGCCACAGCCTGGAAGAAGGCGGCTCCATCTTCCAGTCCACTATGGACACCGAGGTCATCGTCCACCTGATGGCCCGGCACCGGGGCGCAAACACGGTGGAATCTCTGATCAACGCCCTGGACCACGTCCGGGGCTCCTATTCCCTGGTCCTGGCCACCGCGGACCAGGTGATCGCCGCCCGGGACCCCCACGGCTTCCGGCCATTAAGCTTGGGGCAGCTGAACGGCGCCTGGGTGGTGGCTTCGGAGACCTGCGCCCTGGACCTGGTGCAGGCGGACTACTGGCGGGACGTGGAACCCGGGGAAATCGTGGTTCTGGACGCCGCCGGCCTTCATTCCTACAAGCCTTTCCCGGCTTTGCCCCAGCGCTCCTGTATCTTCGAATACATCTATTTCGCCCGGCCGGACAGCCAGGTTTTTGGCAAGAGCGTCTATCTGGTGCGCAAGCGCCTGGGCGCAGCCCTGGTCCGGGAGCACCCCTTGAGCGCCGACCTGGTCATGCCTTTCCCCGACTCCGGCATTTACGCGGCCCTGGGGTACGCCGAGGCCAGCAGGATACCCTTTGAATTTGGCGTTATCCGCAACCATTACGTGGGCCGCACCTTTATCCAGCCCTCCCAGACCATGCGGGATTTCTCCGTCAAGGTGAAACTCAACCCGGTCCGGGAAATCCTCAAAGGCAAACGCGTGGTCGTGGTGGAAGACTCCATCATCCGGGGCACCACCACCCGCTCCCGGGTCAAATCCCTGCGGGAGGCCGGGGCCAAAGAAGTTAGCCTCCTGGTGAGCTGCCCCCCCACCCGCTTCCCCTGCTACTACGGCATCGACTTCTCCCACAAAGGCGAGCTCATCGCCTCCCAGCAGGAGGTCGAACAGATCCGGGACTTCCTGGGCCTGGATTATCTGGGCTACCTCAGCCTGGACGGGATGGTGGCCGCCACCCAGACGGACCACGACAGCTTCTGCCTCTCCTGCTTCTCCGGGGAATACCCCGTAACCCTGGGCAAAGATTTCTCCAAGACCTGCTTCGAAGACGACATCTGTGCCCCCGGCCCCATAGAGGCTGAGGTGGTTTGTGAGAAAGTTTAAGGAATTTGAGGGTAGAGCCCCAGGGGCTTGAGGCCCCTGCCCTGCCCCCGCATCCGCCCCCGAACCCGCAAATTGAGACCTCTGCGACAAAAAAACTTTGGGCCTGAGAAGAAGCGGTATTATCCCCCCCTTTGAAAAAGGGGGTTAGGGGGGATTTGATAAGCGCTCGAAATTCCTCTAAATCCCTTTTTCCAAAGGAGACTTTGAATACTCTTCCCTTTGCTCAGGTTTATAACCGGGTGTTAAGCAGTAGTCTCAATTATTAAAGTTAGATTTTCTTTTTTTCATTCCATCCCAGGATGCACCATGGCAGAACTGCGCCTCGGCGTTATTTCCGACACTCACGGCCTGCTGCGCCCCCAGGCGGTGGACGCCCTGCAGGGGGTCAGTCTCATCATCCACGCAGGAGATATCGGCTCTCAGGAAATTTTGGATAAGCTGGGAGAAATCGCGCCGGTATGGACGGTGCGGGGGAACACCGACCGGGGTGAATGGGCCCGGGATTTACCCCTTACTGAAGTGGTGGCAGTGGGTGAAATCCAACTCTACGTCCTCCACGACCTCCATACCCTGGACCTGGAGCCTCAGGCCGCGGGGTTCGCCGCGGTCATCTCCGGCCATTCCCACCGCCCCCACCTGGAACGGAAGAACGGCGTCCTCTATCTCAACCCCGGCTCGGCCGGTCCCCGCCGCTTCACCCTGCCGGTCACTTTGGCCTTACTCCAGGTGCAAGATAAATCCCTGCAAGCGGAGTTTGTCTCCCTGACTGTCTAGAGACTATTTCAAAACCTCTTTTCTTGTCATCCTGAACGCAGTGAAGAATCTCAACTCTTCGAAAACACGAGATTCTTCGCTACGCTCAGCATGACAGTTTGGGACAAAGTTAAGGTTTTAAAATGGCTTCTAAGCCTTCAAAAGACCTTGCCCTGCACTTTCTTGATTATTCTGCAATTTCAAGTTCTTATTGGCTTTCTCCCCTGTATGGTAAATATATATTTTTTCCCCAGGATAAGTCTCCAAAGCTGAACCTGGCCGCAGGAACATCGAATTTTTGCCAGCGCCTATAGCATCAGCGCCTCCGTCTGCTTACCTTTTTGATGTGTCAGAGCAAAATTAGAAACTCTGGGAGGGCGGACATGAAATATCTCTTGGCCTTGGTTCTGGCCCTGGTCCTGACCGGGGGAGCTCAGGCGAGAATAATCACCAAAACCGTGGAATATAAGCAGGACGGCACGGTCCTGGAAGGTTACCTGGCCTATGAC
>JAKAGH010000380.1 GCA_021817645.1 Deltaproteobacteria bacterium | reverse complement strand
CGTGGCCCCTGCCCCCCTCCCTCAATATCACTTGCCGGCCTGGCGTCCAGCGGCGCAGGGGCCAGTAGTCCAGAAGCAGAAGCGCCAATGGCAAAGTGACTAGCATGGGTTTGGCCATCAGACCCAGGCCGAAGCAAAGGATGATGAGAAGATATCTGCCCACCGCCGGGCGCTCCACGTACCAGAGATAGGCCCACATGGTGAGCAGCCAGAAAAAGGTGCTCAAAACATCTTTCCGCTCCGCCACCCAGGCCACCGACTCCACGTGCAGAGGATGCCAGGCAAAGAGCGCGGCCACCAGGAACGCGGGCCCCGGAGTCCGGGTGGCCCGGAGCAGCCAAAGAAAGAGGATGAGGGTATTGGCGATGTGGAAAAGCAGATTGGTGAGGTGAGGACCACCGGGGCTCAAGCCGAAGAGCTGGCAATCCAGCATGTGGGAGAGCCAGGTCAGGGGCATCCAGTAGCCGGCATATAAAGTAGTAAAAGCCCATTTTACACCGTTCAGGGTCAGGCCCGCCCGGACTACCGGATTATCGAAGACGTAAGCCCCGTCATCAAAATGGATGAACTGGTGGCTCCCAACCTCCCCATAAACCGCAAAAGTGGCCAGCGCCAGGACGATGCAGGCTAATATTGTTAGGCGGTGTTCAGTCATTGCTTGCCTCACATCTTTACCCGGTAAAAGGATAAGGCGTTAATAAATAATCCCGGGGTCTCAATAGCAGGAACCTGTTAAGGGAGTTGACCGCAAGCAATTATACCCCATTAATTCCCACCTTAGCAGAAAGGCTGGTTTACTGATTCACCATGGAAGGAATATTTTTTTGTAAGGGCGAACACAAGGTTCGCCCTTACATCTAATGCCGGTTTGAATGCAACTGGCACTACCCAATAAAAAGGCGGCCCGGAGGCCGCCTTGGATAATTACCCGCGTCTTGCAGGTTTAGAAGTGATAAGCCGCGCCCAGCTGGACGCTGAAAAGCTGCAAAGTAGTGTCAAGCTTAACATCATGGGTGGCCACAAAGAAGCCGTTGCCCCCGGGGTTGACGGTGTAATCAAAACTTGGCTGCGCATAGCGGTATTTGAAGGAGGCGTCGATGGAGACGTTCTTCAGAGCCATATACCGCAGACCGGCTTCCGCGGCCAGACCCACAACCATAGTGGACTTGGACGCAAGATCCATATT
The DNA here is from genome assembly GCA_021817645.1 of Deltaproteobacteria bacterium. Classification (GTDB taxonomy): domain Bacteria; phylum Desulfobacterota; class Desulfobaccia; order Desulfobaccales; family 0-14-0-80-60-11; genus SURF-52. Next base: position 1,869 of record JAKAGH010000380.1, on the reverse strand, counting down.
ATCGGTAAGGAAGGGGCCATTAAAGGTGGAAAAACTGAATCTAGGCCTTTGGCTGACGAAGCACAAGGCCGGGCCTACGGCCACATAGGGCTGCAGCCGGCCGAAAGGCACTTCGGAATCGGGGAAAAAGCCGTAGCGGGCGGCAAACATAAAGGCCAGGGTAGCCATGGAGCCGTTGCTGGAGAAATCCCACTGCCCCTGGCTGGGCAACCCGGCAAAAATCTCGGAATAGGATGCTTGCTGATGCCGGAGATTCAGGCGGTGGTAGCTGAAGTCCAAATAAAAGCCCAGGTACTTCATCCAGTCGGGGTAGTTAAAACCCAGGAAACCTTCTTTGACGAACCAGGTGCCGAGCTTTAACCCTCCCATCACCGCGGGATCGTACCTCCCCGGCGCGTTAACACTGTAGGTGTAGAAAGGTGTCGGACTGGCGTTGTAATTGAAAGACTGGGAAGCAGGAAAAACCCCGCCAAGATAAGCTTCCACGTACATCTCGGCACTGGCGCCCACGGGCGGGAGCAGCAACGCTGCCAGCAGCAACACCAACCCGGCAAGCCGGTAAGTCTTTTTACGCATTGGATTATCCCCCCTTAATCCATAAAAATGATTACGGTTCAGAACTTGGCCAGGCTTTAATTTCTCCCACCTAGATATTTATCTAGACTCCACCTTTATCGCATGATAGGGGCTAAGGCATTGTTTGTCAAGGACAATGGCAAGCGATTCCGGAGCAGGCTGGGAAGTAGCCTCAGCCTCAGAAGAACTCTCAATAAAGCAGATATCTGGCCCGCAAGCGGCCAAAGGCCTCCAACCCGGCTTGCCATCTCTGTTTAATGGACCGGGGATCTTCGCCATTTTTGACGGCCTGCAGAACCGCCCGGGAACCGATCATGCCCATGGTCCCTTCGAGGTGGAATTTTCCCGGATATAGGTGGCGCAGGGCGGAGGCCAATTCGATGCCCAAAGCCGGCGCATCCAGGGCATCCCGATCCTCCAGGCGCAGGCGCACCCCTTCACATCTTTGCCCCCGGAACGGACTGGCGGCAGGCACGAAAGTCACCGGTTCAAACGCGACCCCGGCGATTTGCCGTCGGCGCAGATACTGGGCCAACCGGGCCCCGGAAATCCAGGGCGCGCCGATGATCTCGAAGGGAGTGGCAGTGCCCCGGCCCACGCTGACATTGGCGGATTCCACCAGACCCACCCCCGGGTAGAGAATCGCCTGGGTCAACGACCGGAGGTTGGGGGAGGGATTGATCCAGGGCAAACCCGTTTCATCGAGCCATGCCTGCCGGTGATACCCTGCCATCTTTACCACTTGCAGCCTGGCGCCGATATGTTTCTCCCGGTTGAGAAGCTGCGCCATTTCCCCCACGGTCAGGCCGTAGCGCACCGGCATGGGGAAACAGCCGACAAAGGAGCATAGACTCGGGTCCAGCATCGGCCCCTGGACGCTGGCCGCGGTTAGGGGATTGGGCCGGTCCAGCACATAGAATTCCAGGCCCGCGCCGGCCGCGGCCTCCATGGCATAGGTCATGGTGCTGATATAGGTATAGAACCGGGTGCCCACGTCCTGGATATCATAGACCAGGGCGTCCAGCCCCTGGAGCATTGCCGCAGAAGGCTTTAAAGTTTTGCCGTACAGGCTGTAGACCGGCAGGCCGGTGGCGGCATCCCTGCCGGAGGAGATCTTTTCGTCCAACTGGCCGGACAGGCCATGCTCCGGGCTGAAAATGGCCCGCACCTTTACGCCCGGGGCCTGGAGCAGCAGCTTGAGGGTAGACCGTCTTGCGGCATCCACCCCGGTTTGATTGGTGATCACCCCGATATTTTTGCCCTTAAGGGGCGCGAAACCGGATGCGGCCAGGA
>JAKAGH010000054.1 GCA_021817645.1 Deltaproteobacteria bacterium | reverse complement strand
GGGGAGATGGCCCGGGGCGTGGTCACGTTTACCCTGGCCGCGGAAGAAGCAGCCAGAATGGGCGGCGAAGTCCTGCCCCTGGATCTGACCGCGGCCACCCGGGGGCGCTGGGGCCTGACCCGGCGCTTCCCCATCGGCCCGGTCCTGGCCATTTCCCCTTTCAATTTCCCCTTCAATCTGGTGGCCCACAAGGTGGGCCCGGCCCTGGCCGCGGGCAACCCCATCATGGTCAAGCCCACCTCGGCCACCCCCCTGACCGCGCTGCTGCTGGCGGAAATTTATGAGCAGGCCGGTCTGCCCCCCGGGGGGTTGCAGGTCTTGCCCAGCGCCTCGAGCGTGGCGGAAAAGTATGTGGCGGACGACCGTCTCAAGGCCCTGTCCTTTACCGGCAGCGCCGCGGTGGGTTGGCATCTCAAAAGTGTGGCGGGGCGCAAGAAGGTCATCCTGGAGCTGGGGGGCAACGCCGCCTGTATCGTGGACCGCAATGCCGACCTGTCTCTGGCCGCCCAGCGTGCGGCCTTGGGCGCGTTTGCCCACGCAGGGCAGGTGTGCATCGCGGTGAAGCGGCTCCTGGTGCACCAGGATATTTATGATTCCTTCAAAGAAATCTTCCTCCAGGTCTTAAAGCAGAAAATCCCGGCCGGGGACCCCCGCCGGGAGGAAACCGTGGTGGGGCCCTGCATTGACCAGGGGGCCGCGGCCAAAGTCCGGCAGCGGGTCCAGGAAGCCCTGGATCAGGGGGCGAGCCTCGCGGCCGGGGGCCTGGGGGAGGGAAACCTCATGCCGCCCACGGTCCTGGAGCAGGTGACCCGGGAAATGGCCGTCTGGCATGAGGAAGTCTTCGGGCCGGTGGTGGTCCTGGCGCCCTTTAGCGATTTCGCCCAGGCCCTGGAAATGGCCAACGACACGGTTTACGGGCTCCAGGCCGGGGTCTTTACCCGGAACCTGGCCCACGCCTGGCAGGCCTTCGAAACCCTGGAAGTGGGCGGGGTGATCATCAACGATTTCCCATCCTTCCGGGTGGACAACATGCCCTACGGCGGCGTCAAGGCCTCGGGCTGCGGCCGGGAGGGCCTGCGCTACGCCATCGAGGAACTCACAGAGATGCGCCTGCTGGCCCTGAACGTCTGACAAAAATAATATTACGCCAAGGCGCAACATCGCAATATATTAAGAGAATACCTGGGTAGCCTTTCAGGAAAATTGGGGAAAAGTACAGGGCTTTTCCCCCTCCCCCTTTGAGGGGGGAGGGTCGGGGTGGGGGTGGCGTCTTTTGGGCTGATTATAGCTCCTTGCCCATGTCGCCCCCCTCACCCTAACCCTCTACCCCGAGGGGAGAGGGGATAATATTAATAATATCCACGGTATATAAACTTATGGGTAATAGTCAGCACCGTGGGGAGGGCGAGATTTTATCTTGACTTTATTTTGTCGCTATTTTTGGGACACGACAATAGGACCAGCGGCGCTATATTATGGGGCCTAATTTGCTGACAATGGACTGACTCTGTGGCATGATGCATTGTGATTAATTTCACATTATTATAACTTACCTGCCTCCCCTTCAGAAATAAGGGGGAAGAAAACGGTTTTCTCATTCTACTGTCAGACCTCTGGTCAAGTTTTGTAGAGTGCGTCTCACGCACCAATAATGGCGCGTAAGACGTGCCCTACAACTCTTTCAAAGCCCGCCTTTCTTAAAGAGGGAGGGGGATTATCAGGTGCATAGATAATCCTCCCTGCCCCCGTTGAGAAAAGGGGGGTAAAAAAATCCCCCGCCTGACCGCTAATAAATCGACCAGTCACGTAGGGCAGGAAAGCGTAGCGCATACCTCCCGCCTTCAGTAATTCCGGCCCGCCTCAATGGCCTCAGGCGGGATGCGTTTCCCTCTCCCGCCCTGCAACTGCCCCCCCTGCCCTCCCCCCTAATAAATCGACCAGCGTTTGTAGGACATGGCCTTTTCCACCCTGGTCATGGCCAGATTCAAGGCCGCGTCCCGGGGCGTGATGTTTTTGATCCGGGACTCTTCCAGCACCTGGCGCGTATTGTTGCGGACCTTCTTTTCAATCACCTCCAGGGCTTCGCTTTCAATCTTGCCCCGGTATTCCATGGCCGCGCAGATCACCCCGCCGGAGTTGGCAATGAAATCCGGCACGCAGAGGACGCCCTTGTCGTGTAGGTATTTTTCCGCGGCCTCGGTGAGGGGGATGTTGGCGCCCTCCACCACCAGCTTGGCTTTTAGCTGCTCCATGTTGTTCTCATTGACCACATCAGGGCGGGCCGCGGGGATCCAGATGTCGCATTCGAAGCCGACAATGGCATCGCGGTCGAATTTTTCCCCGCCGCTATACTCGACCACACTTTTGCCCGCTTCTTTCAACCGGATGAGCTTGTTCACATCCAGGCCTTCCGCATCGTACACCGACCCCTGGGAGTCGGCCGCGCCCACCAGGACGGCCTGCTGTTCGGCCAGAAAACGGGCGGCGTTCATGCCCACCGCGCCAAAGCCCTGGATGGCCACCCGGGACTGGGCCAGGCCGAAACCCACCGGGCAGCGGCAATACGGCAGGGCCACTTCGATGGCATGTCTGATGCCCCAGGCCGTGGCCCCGATCTGGTCGATGGGTATCCCCCCGGCTTCGGCAGGCAGCCCGGTGACACTGTGATTGATTTCATCTTTGATCCAGGCCATGCACTCTTCATCGGTGCCCATATCCGGCCCCATGATGTATTCCGGGAAATTTCGCAAGGCCGCGGCCAGGGCCCGGATCAGGCGTTCCTTCTCTCTCTTGGGCATCTTCGGGTCGGCGTAGACCACGGTCTTGCCGCCCCCATGGGACAGACCGGCCGCGGCGTTTTTCAGGGTCATGCTGCGGGCCAGGCGCATGCACTCCTCGATGGAGACGTCAGGAGCCATGCGGATGCCGCCGATGGCCGGACCCATGGCAATATTATCGATGACCAAAACCGCCTTTAAATCGATGGTGGGTTCATAGACCTGGATGATCTTCGCCGGCCCCCACTTGTCCGCGAAGCGCAGGATGTCAGCCATGAAATGGCCTCCTTAAATTTCTGTAGGCGCAGACCCAGGTGTCCGCCCGGGCAGAGGCGCACACGCGGGTGCGCCCCTACGAAGCCACACAGTTTGAATGCGACCTGGGTTTGAGAATTAACATTATTCTCTTTTTTCGACTGTCAAGGGCAGTCCAGGGGGGAGATATGGAGTTGCGAGTATTGCCAAATCATCATGGGGAACTTAATTACTATTATCAATGAGAGAAGACCTCTCTCTACCCTTATAGGGGGGGAGAGGCAGGTTGCGTTTTTGACTCCCCACCTAACCCTACGCTACCCAAGGGGGCCGGGGGTCATCCGCAAGTATAAGGAATGCTTGCCTTGGGATATTCTTTGGTGACGCAGGCTTTCCAGCCTGCGCAGGTTTGTTGCGCAGCCTGGAAAGGCTGCGCCACCGATTGAAACTTTGTGATTAATGATACGTCCCAAGGGGTCGAGGGGATAAAAATGTCTCGGGTTGGATCATCAGGGAGGACGGCCGCATGAGGCAAAGTTTGATCGAACATGTGCTGCAGCGTTTGAAACAATTGGGTATCACGGAGGTTTTCGGCGTGCCCGGGGACTTTTCCTTCGGCGTCACCGATGCCATCTGCGCTGACCCGGACCTGCAATGGATCGCCAACAGCAATGAGCTGAATGCGGCCTACGCCGCGGACGGCTATGCCCGGGTCAAAGGGTTTGCGGCCTTGTCCACGGCCTTCGGGGTGGGCGAATTGAGCGCCTTAAACGGCATTGCGGGATCCTACACCGAACACGTGCCCGTGTTTCACCTGGTGGGCATGCCCAATACCAAGACCCAGCGGGAACGCCGCCTGGTGCACCACACCCTGGGAAAAGGCGAGTTCGATGCTTTCATCAAGATGGCCCAGCCCGCAGTTTGCGCCAGTGCCATCCTGACGCCGGAAAACGTGGAATCCGAAATGGAGCGGTTGGTGACCGCGGCGGTCTCCCATCGGCGGCCCGTTTACCTGGGGATTCCCGCGGACCTCGCCACTGCGCCGCTGGTTAATGGATGCGCCGCGGTCAGCCAAGTCTCCGCGCCCGCCACTGACCCGGATACTCTGGCGGAAGCGGTGACACTTATCACCGAGAAGCTGGCCCGGGCCAAGACCGCGGCCATTTTAGCGGGCTACCTGATTCCCCGCCTGGGATGCACGGCCGAAGCCCTGGCCCTGGTGGAGGCCACGGGCCTCCCCTTTGCCACCATGTTCATGGACAAGACCGCGCTGGACGAGACCCACCCCCAATACATCGGCATGTACGACGGCCGCATCATGAACCCGGAAATCCGGGAGTTCATCGAGGGCTGCGACTGCGTCCTCAACCTGGGGGCCCTGTGGAGCGACCTCAACACCGGCGCTTTTACCGCCAATATCGACCCAGCCCGAATGATCGGCGTCATGCATCATCACGTGCGGGTGGGCCGGGCCATTTTTCCCAACATCGAGATGTGCGACGCCCTGGCGGCGCTCACCAGCAAGGTCGGCAAAAAGCAGGTGCCGGCCCCCAAGGTCCACGGGTTGGGCGAACCCCAGGGCGCGCCGGGAGAGAAGATCACCCCGGAATCCCTCTACCCCCGCTGGGAGAAGTTCCTCCGTCCGGGGGACCTCGTGATCGCCGAGACGGGCACGGTCTCCATGGGCCTGGCCTTTGGGCTGATGCCCCCAGGCTCGGTTTTTCTCAGCCAACTCCTCTGGTGTTCCATCGGCTGGGCCACCCCCGCGGCCCTGGGCGCGGCCCTGGCCGCACCCGCACGGCGCACCGTCCTGATTACCGGCGAAGGCGCGCTGCAGATGACCCTCCAGGAGATCGGCCAGTTCTGCCGCTACGGGTGCAAACCCATCATTTTTTGCCTCAACAACGAGGGGTACCTGATCGAGCGGCTGCTTTGTAAGGAGCCGATGAATTGTTACAATGATTTGGCCCCCTGGAATTACCGGCAGTTGCCCGGGGCTTTGGGGTGCAGCGACTGGCTTACCGCCCGGGTAGCCACCAATGCCGAACTGGACGCGGCCATGGCGCAGGCCGCGGCCTGCGGTACGGGCGCTTTCATCGAGGTGATGACCGAGAAGATGGCGGCCCCGCCCATGGCGGTAAAGTTGCATGAATCCATCCAGACGCTCTATGGGCTCAAAAGAATGGGAGAATAATAGGGGAAACGATGAACGTCTCCCAACTGCTGGCCCAGTGCCTGGAAAATGAAAAAGTAGCTTACATCTTCGGTCTCCCCGGCGAAGAAATCATCCCCCTGGTGGACGCCCTCAACGACACGTCCATCCGCTTCATCCTGGTGCGATCGGAAGAAGCGGCCGCGTTCATGGCCGACATGTACGGCCGAATCACCGGCAAGGCGGGATTCTGTCTCGCCACGCTGGGCCCCGGGGCCATCAACCTGCTTTTGGGAGTGGCGGACGCACACACGGATAGTGCGCCCCTGGTGGCCCTCAGCGCCCAGGTGGGCCTGGGCCGGATCTACAAGGAGACGCACCAGGTGGTGGACCTGGTGTCCATGTTCAAGCCGGTGACCAAATGGGCCGACACGCTTCTCACTCCCGGGGCCGTGCCGGAGATGCTCCGCCACGCCTTCAATCTCGCCCAGTCGGAGCGGCCCGGCGCGGTTTATCTGGCCCTCCCTCAGGATGTGGCGTCGATGCCGGCTGCACCTTCACTCCGGCCTTTGCGGGTGCATCCGGTGCATGTGGCAGCACCCGACCCCGAGCAGATCGCCCGGGCCGCGGCCGTGTTGAACGCAGCCCAAACCCCCATCATCCTGGCCGGGCATGGCGCGGCCCGCCACCAGGCCCAGGCGGCCTTGATCCACTTTGCCGAAAAGCTCCGGATGCCGGTGGCCACCACTTTCCACGGCAAAGGCGTCTTTCCGGATGATCACCCTTACGCCCTGGGGACCATGGGCTTCATGGTCCACGATTACGTCAACTTCGGCTTCGACCAGGCGGATGTGATTGTCAGCGTGGGCTATGAATTACAAGAGTTCGCACCGGCACGGATCAACCCCCAGGCAGATAAAAAAATTATTCATCTGCACCGGACGGCCGCGGTGGTGGATGCCTTTTATAACGTCACGGTGGATGTGGCCGGGGATATTCCCGCAGCCCTGGATGCCCTGGCCGCCCAAGTCTCCCCCAGGCCCGGGCTGGTGGCCGCAGAACAGAAGATCCGCTGCCTGCTACGGGAGGAACTGGAGCAGGGCCGGCACGATGCGTCCTATCCGCTCAAGCCCCAGCGGTTGGTGGCAGATACCCGGGCGGCGCTGGGCCGGGAGGATTTTGTGCTGGTGGACAGCGGCGCGGTGAAGATGTGGATGGCCCGGCTCTACCCCACTTACCGGCCCAACACCTGCCTGGTTTCCAACGGCCTCTCCACCATGGGGTTTGCCGTGCCCGGAGCGCTGGGAGTCAAGCTGGCCCGGCCCCAGCAAAAAGTGCTGGCCGTGACGGGTGACGGCGGCTTCCTGATGAACTCCGGAGAGATCGAAACGGCCTTACGAGAAAAAATCTCTTTTGTCATCCTGATTTGGGTAGACGGCAGCTACGGCCTGATTAAGTGGAAGATGAAAATGCAGTTGGGTCGCTTTTCCCATGTGGATTTCGGCAATCCCGATTTTGTGCAATACGCCGAGAGCTTCGGGGCCCAGGGCTATTTCATCCGGGAAGCCGCCGAGTTGCTGCCGACGTTGCATCAGGCCCTGTCCCAGGACACAGTTTCGGTAATCGCCTGCCCGGTGGAATACTCGGAGAACACCAAACTCACGGAAAAGCTGGAGCATTTGGCTGATCCGTCCAAGATCAAGTGTCCGGATAACGATAAAATGTCTGTTCCGGAAAGATAGGCCTCACGCAGAGACGCCAAGGCGCAAAGTAAAACGCAAGAGTTTTGATAGCAAAAACTTGGTGGCACAGGCGTCTGGCCTGTGCGGATTAACGAGGCGGGCGGGGAGGCCCGCTTTGCGAAAGAAAACCAAGCTATTTGCACCGGCAGGCAGCCGTTACTACCTTAAGAAGAAAATTGCGACAAGGGGCAAACCATGGTTAAGGTAGCATTGTATGTCCGGCTGGAGGCGAAGCCGGGAAAAGAGGCGGAAGTGGAAAGCTTTTTGCGCGGGGGGTTAGCAGTGGTCCAGCAGGAGCCGGCCACCACCGCCTGGTTCGCCCTGCGCCTGGGACCAGCCACTTTCGGCATCTTCGATGCCTTCCCCGACGAAGCGGCCCGGCAGGCGCACCTCTCCGGTCAGGTTGCGGCGGCGCTGATGGCCAAAGCTTCCGAGCTTTTGTCCCAGCCGCCGGCGATTCATCAGGTGGACGTGCTGGCGGCCAAGCTGCCGGAATAGGGATGACCCCGGTGTCCGCCCAGGGCCTGCGGACAAGTATTCCAGTAGTTGTGGACCCTTGACGGAGGCAGTTTTGATGAGCCCTGAACCCGAGACCAGGAAGGAAACCGACAGCCTGGGGGAAGTCGCGGTCCCGGCTAACCGTTATTGGGGCGCGGGGACCCAGCGGTCGCTGCGCTACTTCAGCATCGGCGAGGACTTGATGCCCCTGGAGGTGATCCGGGCCCTGGCCCTGGTCAAGAAGGCCGCGGCCCTGGCCAACCGGGAACTCGGAAGGCTCCCGGCAGATAAAGCCGCCTTGATTATCCAGGCCGCAGACGAAATCCTGGCAGGGAAACTGGACGATAATTTTCCCCTCCACGTCTGGATGACCGGGAGCGGCTCCCAGGCCAATATGAACGTCAACGAAGTAATCGCCAACCGGGCCATCGAGCTGGCGGGCGGGGTCCTGGGGAGCAAAGACCCCATTCACCCCAACGATCACGTCAATCTGAGCCAATCCACCAATGACGCGTTTCCCACGGCCATGCACCTGGCCGCGGCGGCCGCCATCCAGGAGCGCCTCCTGCCCCAGGTCAAGAAACTGAGGGACGCCCTGGACGAAAAGGCCAGGAGTTGGGCGGACCTGGTCAAGATCGGCCGCACCCATATGATGGACGCGGTGCCCCTGACCCTGGGCCAGGAGTTTTCCGGCTATGTGGGCATGCTCGACGATAACCTGGAAAGAATCCGGTCGGCCCTCCCCGGCCTCCACCGGCTGGCCCTGGGCGGCACGGCCGTGGGCACGGGCCTCAACGCGGCCAAGGGCTTCGGGGACCTGGCCATCAAGCACTTGGTTGCGCTCACCGGCCTGCCCCTGACGCCCGCAGCCAACAAGTTTGCGGTCATGGGCGCGCACGACGACCTGGTCCTCGTCAGCGGCGTGCTCAAGACGTTGGCGGTGTCCCTGCACAAGATCGCCAACGACATCCGCCTGCTGGCCAGCGGCCCCCGGGCCGGGTTGCATGAGATCGAGATTCCCGCCAATGAGCCGGGCTCCACCATCATGCCCGGTAAGGTCAACCCCACCCAATGCGAGGCCCTGGCCATGGTGGCCGTGCAGGTGATGGGCCATGACGCGGCCGTGGCCTTCGCCGGCGCGAGCGGCTCCCTGGAACTGAATGTCTATGCGCCGTTGATGATTTTCAATGTCCTCAAAACCATCATGATTCTGGGCGATAGCTGCCAGAGCTTCACCGAGTTTCTGGTGCGGGGCCTGAAAGCGGATCGGGCCCAGATCGACACCTTCCTGCACCGCTCCCTGATGCTGGTTACGGCTCTGACCCCGGTGATCGGTTATGATAAGGCGGCCCGCATTGCCCAACTGGCCCAAGCCCAGGGATTGACCCTCAGGGAAGCCGCGCTGCTACTGGGCTACCTTTCCGCAGCGGACTTCGATCGTCTGGTCGATCCCTATAAGATGGCTTATCCGGAGGTCTGACCCGGCCCCATAGGTGTGTAATTACCTCCTGAATTCAGATCATACTCAGGTCGTTTGCCTATTTGTGAATAATTGTCTAAAGTTGCCAAGATACTCATAATCTGGGATTGCTGGGGAGGGATACGGTTCCAGCCTGACTTTTCCTTTGGAAATAATGGCGGATTAAGATTAAAATAAACTAGCTGGCGCCACAATAGGGGGACTCTTTTCACAGAAGGCACACAATCCACTTTTTCCCGGTTATCCACTCACGCAATTTGCACAAATACAGAGGGCTCGACCATGAAAAAGAGATTTTGGCTTTTCCTTTTGCTGGTTGCAGTGATGCTGATTAGCATCCAGGCTTTGGCACAGGACGGATTTTATGTCGTCGGCGGCGGCGGGGCAGTGGGCACCAAGATCACCAGCGCTCCTTACACCATCACCACCCCCGGCTTTTACTACCTGGGGAAAAATCTAGATGGGACCATTGATATCCATTCTGATCATGTGACCCTGGATTTGATGGGCTTTACGATTACAGGCTCAGGCGCTGGCTCTGGATATGGCGTTAGTATCGGCGGCTCATCCCCTATGAAAAATGTTGAAGTTCGGAATGGCACTATTAGAGAGTTCGTTTACGGTATCGCAGCATTCTTTACAAGTCCACCCGAGATGTGTCACAAAATAATCAATGTCCGAGTAATTGACAATATTGATTTTGGAATATATATGCCTGGGTCTGGCCATATAATTAAAGGATGCACCGCATATGCAAATGGTGGCACTGGGATTCGATGCAGCAACAGCTTGCTGATTAACAACGTTTCCACCCTTAATGGAACAAATGTATCTGGTACTGGCAACACCCTGGTTGACAACCGTTTTTAAAGTGCCTCGTCTAGCTAATAGCTGGTATGACCTCCACTTCAGAAAACTAATCCGCATGCTAAGTTAGAGTAGCGGGGCGGAGGGAGTAGGATGGATTAAAGATGGAACAGCCCGATATAATACAGCTTTATTAAAGCTCACGGCGATGGCTGCGCTATTTCCGATCCGTAAATATATTTTGATATCCGGAAGCTGTCTTCTTTTTTAAAAATACATTTTATGCCCCCCGGCAGGGCGCGTTCACGATCCGCCCAAGCGCTGCAGCAGCCGGGTCCAGAGCTGTTCCCGGCCCTCCCGGGTCACGGCCGAGAACCACAGAAACTCCTCACCTTTCACTCCTACAGGGACCAGGGCCGCGGCAATACTTTTTAGTTGTTTGGTGCGCTCCCCTTGCTTCAGTTTATCCGCCTTGGTCAACACCGGGATCACCGGAATCCCTTGCTCCCGGAAAAATTCCCAGAGAAATAATTCCTCCGGGCCGGATACGCGGCGGCTGTCCTGGAGGAGGACCACCGCGGCCAGGTTCTCCCTCGTGGCCAGATAATCCATCACCAGCCGACCCCAGGCCGCCTTCAGGCTCTTGGAGACCGCGGCATAGCCGAAGCCGGGGAGGTCCACGAAATACCAGCGCCCATTGATGAGAAAGAAATTCAGGGCCTGGGTGCACCCCGGGCGGCTGCTGGTGCGCACCAGATTCCGGCGACCCAGAAGGCAGTTGATCAGGGAGGACTTCCCCACGTTGGAGCGGCCCAGAAAGGCCACTTCCGGGCGGTCGCCGGGGGGCAATTGTCCTATTTGGTGGACGCTGAGCAAAAACTCCGCGGCGGTAATCTTAGGGATGGTCATGGTTGGCTCTAAAAACTCCGCTTATTCAAAGTATAACAACCCCTATCAGTTATTTCAAAAACTGACTGGCGGCGCCAATTCCAAACTCCTGGTTCACCCTCTTGCGGGAGAAGGGCTTTTTTATTAAGTGGAGTTTAAGGTAGTGATGGCGCCGGTAAACACCCAGAAAATGCCGATCTTGGAAAGAATCAAGGATCGATCAGACCTGGCCTGGTTTAATGGGATTGGTTATTTGGGGGGTCTCTGCGGGTTTATCCCCCTTGATTCATCCGTTGACCATGGTCTGTCCAATTCTAGTCAAGAAATCCCGGCGATGTTCAATCCCGGCCCAGATTTGGCGGCCTTTGGCTTCCAGACCGTGCGGGCTCCAGAGATGCAATAATGCCTCCCGTCTGTCTGGAGGCCAATGTTGGAGAAACAATGGCACATTATGAGCATCCCGGGCCGCCATCTCTGCCGCATCTGCCGGAACCATCGCTTTTCCGCCAAAATGCACCACATAGGCATCCATGGCCTTGACTACACTATAACCTTTTTCCCAGGCCCTGAGGCAATAATCCAGGTCTTCATATCCCTGGATAAAACCCTCGTCCAACAAACCAACCTCCTGGACCACGCCGGCCGACAACGCCACCGCAAAGAAGGCTACCCAGGGCTGTTTGGTGGGCGGACGCTGGCGTCCCTGGGTGTTGAACACCCCCAGGACGCGGCTCAGCACCGGCCACTTGTCTGCCAGGTCTTCGGGTTCGAATCTGGGACCAAGACTTGCCAGGCCGTGGCCCAGGAACTTATCCAGGGGAACATCAGTATTAGTTAAGGCTCCCGCTATCCCAAACCCCAGTTGCAGGGCCCGCAGGAGCCCTTCCAGCCAGCCGGGCGGGAAGTACAAGTCATTGTTAAGCAGCGCCACCGCGGCGCCGGACGAAGCCCGAAGCCCGAGATTGCAGTTAGCGGCGAAGGAGCGGGGATGTTCATTGGTAATTAATTCATCCGGAGTCAGGGAGGCCAGGTCATCCCCAGAGGCATTGTCAATCAGCAGCAGGCGGTAGGGGTGGCAGGTGTGAGCCTTCAGGGACGATACCGCCAACCTGGTCAAATCCCAGCGGTTGTGATGAATCATCACTAATAGAGGAGGAGGGCTGGCAGACATAATGTGGTCACGATCCTGGACCTCGCGGCCGCGGGCGTCACTGCGGCCAAAAAGTCGTTTTTGGAACCCGCTCCCTTTGAGTCCGGCGATACGCTAATTTATCCCATTTTTAATAAAAAGTATGCTGATTTCCATCTTTTGCCGCTTCAGTATTTTTTCTATAAATCCGAATGATTATAATGGCAGGAAGAAATCCCAGGGTGGGGTGCGGATACATGCAGCCACATGGGGAAAACCCCAAAAAGACGGAGTTTGAGCCGCTGGAAGCGGGACTGGTGCGCTCCCTGGTGGCGCGTATCCAGGACCTCCTGCCCTTGCCCCACACCGTTAACGCCATCCTGGAGGCAGTCAACGACCCCTATGCCTCCTTAAGCCGGGTGTCGGAGGCGATTCTCAGGGATCAGGCGCTCACCGCCAAGGTCTTGAAACTTATCAATTCCGCCTACTACGGCATGCACACCCAGGTAACCACCGTCTCCCATGCCGTTAATCTCCTGGGTCTGACCAAGATTAAGAATCTGGCCATGGCCGTCTCCCTGGCCGAGGGACTGTATCGCTTCTCCGGCCTTCCCTTCGGCCGGGGGGCCCTGTGGCACCATTCCCAGGCCTGTGGGGTGGCCACTTCCTTGCTGGCTTCAGCCGCGGGCTATGCCAATCCCGAAGAAGCCTTGATCGTGGGCCTGATCCATGACATAGCCAAAGCCTTGTGGACCGAACTCTTCCCGGAGAGGTTCATGGCCGCCATCAAGGCGGTCCACCTGGAAGGCCGTGACCCCCTGGAAATGGAGAAAATATTTCTCACCGTCCCCCACGCCACCGTGGGAGCCTGGATGTTGGAGAAATGGCAACTGCCGGAGATTTTTCAGAAAGCCGTGGCCCTGCACCACGAACCCCGGGTGCAGGAGGTCGATCCTCCTCTCCTGTTGTTGAGCCGTTCCCTTTATCTGGGCAATCAGATGGCCAAACTTTTGAATCTGGGAGAAGGGGGTAATTACCGCCTGGGACCCTTGCCCGGGGAGTTGCTCCGGGACCTGAGACTCTCCCGGGAACAGGCGGCTGCGCAATTACAGGCCCTGCCCCAGGCCTTCTTTGATTTTGTGGAAGAGCTGAAACTGGAAAAGGCC
>JAKAGH010000053.1 GCA_021817645.1 Deltaproteobacteria bacterium | reverse complement strand
GATGCTGAAGGCCGCGACGTAGCCGGCATTCTTGGCTTCTTTCTCCAGGTAGTCGTCATAGATGCCGAAGGGCCAGGCCAACAGGTCCACCTTGGTGCCCAAATTCTTTTCCAGCACGGCCTTGGATTTTTTCAGCTGCGTTTGCACCGACTTCTCATACTCCGCGGGCTTCATCTTCTTCTTGTCCTGTTTGAAATTGGGATGCCAGAAGGTGTGCGCCTGGATATCGAAGAGCCCGGTATGCTGCAATTCCGCCAATTGCTCCCAGGTCATACATTTAACGGAGGAAACCCGGGAAACGCAGGAAGGATAACAGAAAATGGTCACCGGAATGTTGTACTTTTTCACCAGGGGCAGCATGTCGGCATAGACCGTCTGGTGGGCATCGTCCGCCGCGATCACCACCGATTTCGGGGCCGGCGCCGGCCCGGAGCCCAGGAGGTAGTTCACCAGGGTCCGCAGGGGAATCACGGTGTAGCCGTTGTCCTTGAGCCATTTGAGCTGGGCGGCAAAGACCTCGGTCTTGGTGGTCATGCCGTCGGCCACGGTGGGGCCGAAGCGGTGATAAAGCAAAATGGGCACGCTGACCTGATCGTCAGCAGCCGCGGCCGGGGCGCAAAAGCACACGGCCAGCCAGAGGAGGGCGGCGAAAACACGCATCTTCATAAAGCTTCCTTAAAATTTTTTATGGAGTCGTTGCCGGTCTGCGGGCAATCGGGGAAAGCTCCATGTTCGTCTTCCCTAAGGAAGATGCTGGAAATATATCAGAATCGATTTGAAAATGAAGTTTAGAAATCCAACGGCAGAAAAATTTCCGCGCCAGGGCGGGGGGTATCGTGGGGAAAGACGAGGATTGCATGGGTGCAAACCACGATTTCACAGATTTCCAGGGGATAAAAATTTTCCCAAAAAACGCTTCATAAAACGCTTTAGGCTGTTCCGCCGCAGATACTGCCAGGGGGTTAAGTTTCCATGCCCAATTAAGGTAAAATATGTACAGCAGAATTACCAGAAAAGCCTTGACCCCCTTGATGTTTGTGCTAAGATGCACATGCTGGAATATAAGGCCTGCGCCGTGAAGGTGGAAAGTTGGCGGCGTAGCCGCGTAGGGCGCTTTAGGCCACCAGATATGGGGTAGCAAAGGGACTTGCCCTTAAATTTTTAAAGGAGCCCAATCATGAGAAGATCCCTGTTGATTTCCCTGTCATTGGTGCTGGCGTTGATCGCTGGGAGCACGGTCTGTGCACATGATAAGGTTGCTGTAATACCGCTCCTTGAATGGAAAAATACCGTCCTCAAGACCGGCCAGACCCGTTCCTATGGCCCGAGAGACGATGGGGCCTTGCAGAAGGGCGGGGCTTGGCCCACCCCGCGCTTTACCGACAATAATAACGGCACTGTGACCGATAACCTGACCGGACTGATCTGGACGAAAAATTCCGTCATGGCCATAGAAAATTGGGACGATGCCCTAAGCTTCGCCAACAGTCTGGCGTCGGGCACTGCCGGCTTAACGGATGGCTCACAGGCGGGTGACTGGCGCCTGCCCAACGTCCGGGAACTGCTAAGCCTGCTTGATTACGGGAGGGAAAGTCCCGCCTTACCGGCGGACAACCCGTTCGAAAATTTAACAGGGATGTGGTACTGGTCCTCTACGACCTACAATTTCCGCGACGAGGTGATCCAACCCTATGGCGTGCGTCCCGGGAGCGACGGCACTGTGGCCTACCTCGACAAGACCGTAAGTCGCTATGTGTGGTGTGTGCGAGGCGGTCCATGATTTGGGCTTATCTTCCCCTACCCCTTTGTTAAAATTTTGAGGGCCGGAAGCAAGCTTTCGGCCCTCAATTTTATTTCGTCAGCAAAAGCACATATTTTCGCAGGGGCGAACCTGGTGGCGAACCTGGTGTTCGCCCCTACATCTTACCCAGAGCCCCCTGCCCTCCCCTCAATTCTTTCACCCCCTCCCCGATCAGCAGCGCGGCCACCGGCGTAATGTGCAGCAGCAGCCGGTCCAGGGTGGCCCGGACATAGCCGGGGAATTCCGCGAGCGAAGTGGGGGCCACGCCGTAAGCCACCACGATGGCCAGAAGATTGCCTCCGACAAACAAGGCCAGGAATAGGCGGGGGCTGAGCCAGAGGGAGCGGCCGCAGAAAACTAAGGCCAGGATCAGGGCGGGCCACAAAACCCCGAAATAAAAGGGGTTCGCCAGGGCCATGAGGAGGTAAACGGACCCCTGCAGGAACTGCTGGGGGTAGAGGTTCTGGATATGGTCCGCACCGATCTGCAGATGCTCCAGGGCCGCAAAGATGCGCCAGGGGAGGTAGCCTGCAGCCAGGCCCAGGAGAGGAATACCCAGGCCCAGGAACCGGGCCTTGAGATCCGGGGGCCGGAGCCAGGCCAGGCTCAGGACCGCGGCCAGGAGCACGGTCCCGGCCAGGGGCGGTCCTTCATATTTGCACCAGGCCAGCCCCGCAAAAAAGCAGGCTGCCAGGGCCAGGCTGCCCCGGGGGGCTCTGTCTGTAAACCACAGGTACAGGAGCCCAACCGCGGCCAGGGCAAAATAAGCCAGGGGCAGATCGGCATAGGCGATGTAGAGATGCACCGGAAAAACCGTGCCGTTTAAAGCAAAGAAGGTGGTCACCCCCAGAGCCCGGGTGCGGCTCAGGCCGCATCTCTTCAGAAAGGCCTGGAGCAGGGCCAGAAGCAGGGTGCCCCAGAGAGGAAACAAACCCTGGGCCAGGTGGTCGTTCACCCGCCCCAGGCAGAAGTAAAGGTAGCTCAACAGCAGGGGTAGCAGATTGGGGTAGTAGTTGTGGGCATCGATGCAGGTCAGGTCCAGGCCCAGGCTCTGGTAAAAAACCTTGGCCTTGCAGCCCCAGGTGGCAATGGCGTCCCAGGCCCACATGGGATAAACCATGGCCCGGAGAGAGGCGTAGAGAAAGAGCACCGCCAGCAAACCGAGAAAGACCCAATCCCATAACCCATAGGGGGTTGGGGGAGAGGGTTTGGGGGCGGAGGCAGGGGTCTGTGACCCCAGGCCCCCTCCTCCAATCTTTTTCATCAGCAGCCCCGCGCCGGTAACGGCCAGGGGCGGCACCAGCATCACGGGCAAACTGAGCTTCAACCCCAGCCAGGAGAGGATCAGCATCCACAGAGTGAGCACGGTGGCGCCGATGCCGAAGCTGAGGGCCAGCTTCTCCAGCCGCAGGAATGCCGCGGGGCGTGGGACCAGCAAGGCAAACCAGCCGTAACCCAGGAGAAAAACCGCGGCCAGGCCCAGGAGCAGGCGGGAAAGAGTCAAAACCAGGTCAATCATAAAATCTTCCCAGCAGCCGGGCAGAGTCCACCCGGAAGAGCAGGCCCGGGCCGGGGACCGGCACCATATGAAAAGCCGGGGATTGAGCCACCGCCTCTTTGCTCTCCCAAGGGTGGTCCCCTTCCCGGATGATCAGATAAGCGGCCTTTTCCTGGCGCAGGGCGAAAAAGAGAAAATCCGGGGGGGTTTCCGGTGGCAGCAGCACATGCCGCCGGGGCGCGAGATGATAACGGGCCTCGATTTCTTTGCCGGACTCGTAATTATCTAAGAACACGTAGGTGGCCTGGGGGGGAATGATGCCGGCCAGGATCTGCAGCCACCGGTAAAGCGGGTCTTCCTGGCGGATGGCCGCGCCGGTGTGGTGGCTGGCCAGCCTCCAGGCCAGGTCCCGGACCTCCGGGGTGAAATAGTGGGCCAGCCACACCAGTTGCAGAGCCCAGAAGAGCAGCAGGAGCCTCACGGCCCAAGTTTTCCAACGCAAGGTCAATCCCAAAAACTGAAGCGGATAATATGGCAGACTGCGGCGATGCCGTCTCTCCAGGTGATCTTTTTACCGTGGGCGTAATCCCGGCCGTGGTATTGGATGGGCACTTCGTAGATGCGCCAGCGCTTCTTGGCGATCTTGGCGGTGAGTTCCGGCTCCACCCCGAAACGGTTGCATTTGATGGTAATATCTTTCAAGACCTCCGCCTTGAAGACCTTATAGCCCACTTCCATGTCCGACAGATTGAGATTGGTGAACATATTGGAGAAAGTGGTGACCATCTTGTTGCCCATATAGTGCCAGAAGAAGAGAACCCGGTGGGCGCGGCCGCCGATGAGGCGGCTGCCGTAAACCACATCGGCCGCATCCTCTTCAATGGGCGCCAGCAGGGCCGGGAAATCCACGGGGCGGTATTCCAGGTCCGCGTCCTGAATGATCACCACGTCGCCCCGGACCTGGGCAAAGGCGGTGCGCAGGGCCGCGCCTTTGCCTTGATTCTGTTCGTGGTAAAAGGCCCGGACATTGTCATACTCCTGGACCAGCCGGTTCAGGATGTCCCGGGAGCCGTCCGTGGACGCATCGTCCACGGCGATGATTTCCTTGTCGTAAGGGGTTTCTTGCACCAGCCGGAAAATTTCCTCCAGGGTGTCTTTCTCGTTATAAACCGGGATGACGATGCTTAGCTTCATGTGCTCTTGATGGCTCCTGTCTCATGACGTTGCGTCGCTGGCGCCTGCGGGTGCATAACATCAGCGCGCCCGGACGCCGGATTAATCGTATAATTATAGAGCTTTATTAAGAGAAATGGTTAGATTTTTTTCTCGGGAATCAGCCGCCGATGCTGACCATGGCCCGGCCCGGCAGGAAAGTGTCCCTGGCCGCCTCCTTGCGGCGCACGGCTTCCTGGAAAATCTCCCCCAAAGCTTGATCGGTGGCGCCCTGTCTGAGGGGCCCTTTCACATCCAGTTCCGCCGCCCCAAAGAGACAGGGACGCAGAGAACCCGCGGCCGTGAGCCGGAGGCGATTGCACGCGGGACATTGGTGCTCGCTGACGCTGCTGATGAAACCCAACTCCCCCCGGAATCCGGGGAAGCGGAAGATCCGGGCCGGCCCGGCTACAGATTCCGGGGCTACCGGTTCCCCCGCCCCCAGTGAAGCCAGCCGCCGGCGCACCTCGGCCATGGGCAGAAAGTGGCGGGCCCATTTCCCCTGGGAAACCGCGGGCATGAATTCGATAAAACGCACCTGGAAGGGACGCTCCCGGGCCAGACGAACAAAATCCCACAACTCGTCGTCGTTCAAGTCCTTCAGCACCACGCAATTGATCTTGATGGGATTAAATCCCAGGGACGCGGCCTTCTCCAGCCCGGCAACCACCTCCAGAAAATTATCACTTCCGGTAAGTTCCTGGTACCGCTGCCGTTTCATGGTATCCAGGCTCAGGTTGAGATGGCGCAAACCCGCGGCATGGAGGGCCGGGGCCATCTCCGCCAAGAGCACGCCATTAGTGGTGAGGCAGACTTCCTGGAGTCCTCTGACCTGGTGCAGGCTCTGGATAAATTCCACCACGCCCCGGCGCACCAGGGGTTCACCGCCCGTGACCCGGATCTTGCGGATGCCCTGGGCCACCGCCACCCGGGCCAGACGGAGCATCTCTTCGTAGCGCAGGATTTCCTGGCACGGCAGCTTCTCCCAGCCCCCGCCGGGGATGCAATAGAAGCAACGCAGATTGCAGCGATCAGTGATGGAAAGACGTAGGTAGTTAATTTTTCTAATCAAAATAGACTCTGCCTGGGGGCTGTAATCCTTCCCCGAAAATTATCAAAAATCCAAATTAAACAGGATGTCGCCCCCGGAGTTGCGCCGGCCCACCTGGGATTCCACGCTGAGGTATCTGTTCACTTTATACTCCAGACGCACCTGGTCGGTGTCGTCCCGATAAAGGGGACTGGTCTTGCGCTCCAGGGTCACGCTGATGTCTTTGGTAAGGGGTTTGGTGATGCCCATGGTTTGCCGCCCTTCAAATTGGCCGCTTTTTAAAGAAACATTACCCACCAGTGGGAAATCCTGTCCCAGGATCTCCTGGACTTTTTGGGCGGTAACGCCTCCAAGGATACCCAGGGCCTGTTGGCCCACGGTGAGATATTCCTCCCGGGACAGGCTTTGGGCGGGACGGCCAAACATCAGGTAGGCCAGCTGATCCGCGGGGGGTAAGGGGGGGTTGCTCTCCATCTTCACCTGGGGTCCGCTCGCGGGACCGGAGGCGTTCAGAATCAGAGTGACGCCGGAAATTTTATACGCGGCTATGCCTTCGATGGTCACCTCACCATGGGGTTTTCCCGGAAAACGCACCTCCCCCCGTTCAATTTTGAAGGGGTTTTTCTGGAGTTCATAGGTGCCTTGCAGGGTGCGCAGCGTGCCGGCCAGGAAGACCGGCTCCCCCCGGTGTTTCTGAACCTGGAGAGTCCCGGCCAGTTCCACGCGCAGGCGTTTGTCGATGATCCACGCGTCTGCAGGCGCTTCCAGGGTGAGATTCATCTGCAGATTCTTCCATGCCGCTATTTCCCCGGCCCCGGTGGGCTTGGTGCTGGGAGGCGCAGGGGGCTTTTTCAGGACGATGTCTTTATTAATCCCGGTTTGGAAGAAGCTGGGACGGAAAGTGGCCTTGGAGACCACCAAATGTCCTTTCAACAGGGGCGCAGTCTCAGGACCGCTCAAGGTGACGGTGCCGCTGCCGGTGGCTTCGGCGCCTCCCCGGCCCAGGCCTTGAAAATCCTGGAGCTGGGCCCGGAGATCCACCTGCCGGAGGGAGAACGCGGCCAGGGTAATGGAGCCACGGATATGGGCCGTGCCGCCGCTTTCCAGGGCGATATCCGGAATCACCAGCTTTTCCCCTTGCAGGGTGGCTTCCCCCGGCAGGAGCCGGAATACCTTGCCGGACTGCCGGAGTTGCAGCGTGCCCTCATCCCAGCGGACCTTGCCGGAGACCCGGGGGCGGCGGGGGTTCCCTTGCCACTGGGCCATAATAGTCAGCTTCCCCCCGGCGCTCTGCACTTCCGGAGTAAGCGCGGTGAGCAGGGCCAGATTGGCGTTTTCCCCCTGGACCCGGAAATCCATGTCCCGCTCTCCCCAATCCCAGCGCAGGGGGCTGAAAGAGAGTTGGAGGGGAATACGCCCATCCCAGACCAGACGCGGCCCCGATGGTTTCTCTTCCACGCTGCCTTTCAGGATCAGGTTTTCTTCCCGGTAATTTAAAGAGGTTTGCAGGGAGCGGAAAGAAAAACCTCCCCACTTCCCCTGTCCCCAGGTGAACTGACCCTGCATGGCGGGATGCTGGAGATTACCGGTGAGGTCCATCTGGCCCTGGATCTTTCCTTCCAGGGAAGCCCCTTTCAGATCCAGGAGACTCGCAGGCAGGTCCGCTACCGCCAACCGGGCGGTAAGCTCATTGCCCCGGGACTGGGCTTCGAGGGTGAGACGGCCGTCATTTACCCGCCAGGTGGCCGGGGCTATTTCCAGGCCGGGATGGAAGCGGATGTTGACGGTCCCGGTGTTCACCGCCGAGACTTTGGGAGTGGTGAGACGGCAACGCGGTAAAGTGACCAGGCAGGGTTGGGCCAAGAGATCGGCCGTTCCTTGCACCTCCGCCCGGAGTCCCTGGGGGGAAGACGCGGCAAAATGGAGCTGCCACCTGCCCCCCTCCCCCTGACTGCGGAAGGTCGCCTGGTTAAAGACCCCGGCCGGGGTCTTCAACCCGCTGCCTTGAATCTCCAGACTTCCGGCAGCAGGCGGCCAGCCTTTGCCCGCGGCCTTGAAGCCGACCTTGTCCCAGCCGAAATCTGCCCAAGAAAGCCCCTGGCCCTGGGCCGCCAAGGTGAATTGGGGCGCGGCGAAAGGCCCTTTCACCGCCACCTCCCCGGCCACCCGGCCCCGCAACCCTGAGGGCAGCAGGGACCAGCTGCCGTCCAGGGTCAAGGCCGCCTTGCCCTGCAAATCCACCCCCTGGGCGTCCACCGCGCCTTTCAAGTCTGCGGCCAGTGTGCCCAATTTGACCTGGGCCTGGGCAATCTCCAGCCTGGGTCCTTTTAAAGCCAGGCGGCCCCGCAGCTCTTTCAAAGGCTGCCGCCCCCACTGGCCCCGGGCTTCCAGGTCTCCGGCAATAGTCAAGGGCGCGGCCGGAATGGCACCCGGCAGACGGAAATTTCCGGAAAATTTGCCGCTAAAATTGCTGCCAGCTTCCAGCGGCAGGCCCAAGAGGCCGGGTTGAAAGCCTTCAGCCTGGATTTTTACCTCCCCGGAGAGGGAAGACAGCAAGGGGCCGGTCACTGTGGCGTTCAGACCTCCGAAGTTACCCCGCAGGTTGCCTTGCAGACGCTGCTCCCGGCTGTCGGCGTTAAAATTAAGCTGCAATTGCTCCACCCGGGCCGCCTGGTAGCTGAACGGTTGACACACGAAGGTGCACTGCAGATTCTTGGGAGGCCAGGCAAGCCCCGCACCTTTAAAGCGGAACTGCGTTCCCAAAGGAGGCAGGTTTTTCAGCCTGGAGGCCCAGGGCCCCTCACAGGGCGCCAATATTTGGGGCCGCAGGCCCTTGAGGTCCAAGTCCAAATCATAGGCCCACTCCCCGGCCTGCTGTTGCGCCTGGCTTTTAAAAGAATATCCGGCCTCGCTCAAAGGACCTTCCCCGCTGATTTGAAACTGTGAGGGCGTGCCGGTGAGTTGGAACTTCCCCTTCAAGTCCAGGGATGCGGGCCAATACCGCCAGGTGCGGCGCATCTCTTCCCCGGCAATGGGGCCGATCTCTCCCAGTAATTTGCACAGGGGCTCTGCGGCTTCGCTGAAACGCACTTCCCCCGCCAGGGAGACCAGGGGACGGTCCGCTGCGGTTACCGACAAAGATAAGAGATTAAGCAGGTTTGAGCCATAAGTGAAGCGGGTTTGCAGGCCCAGACGCCCCCAGGGGGTCTCTCCGGACAGCGCCGCCCGGCGCACCAGAATGGCCTGTTGGGGCCGTTTGGGATGGAGTACGGTCAGGGTCAGGAGCAGGTCCAGGCGCCGGTAATGCTGGGTAACCCCGGCCCGGGTCAGGGTGATCTCTCCCCCCTTGATGGTGGCCTGGGGAAAATCGATGGCGCTGAAAGGGGGAGGCGGCTTGGGGCGGAAAAAGTTGCTGACATTCCAGCGGCCTTCCTGGTCTTCGGTGAGGGTGAGATGGGGATCAACGATGGCCAGCCGGGCGATCACCGGCTGCAGTTTCACAAAAGACCAGAGGGAAAAACGGAGTTCCACCGCGGCGGCCCGGAGCACCTCCCCCTGGCGGCCCCGCACGGTCACTCCCCGGAATTGCAGGCCGGTGAGGTAGCTGCCCCGCACCTCCTGGACTTCGATGTCCCCATAGATACGGCTCCGGGCGAAGTCCACCAGGCGCTCGCCTCCCCAGGTCCAGACCGCGTCGGTCTGCAGCAGCGGCCAGAGCGCCAAAGCCCCCACGAGCAAAACCGCCGCCAGAGCCAGCAGAAGGTACCGGAAACGCCGCATGGGTTATTTTAACACATTGCGCCTTCTGGAGAAAGGGCTGTGAAGAGCCAAACCCGCTCCTCCTTGTTCCCCCAAATTTTTTCCAAAATCGGCGGCGCAGTCTTTCCAGGCTGCACAGGAAAACTAGCTCAGACTAGAAATGATAGAAGGCATGAGACCTTGTTACCAGGATGTATTTAGAAAGGTCTTGTTATTAAGCTGAATTTGATATGCTTGTGTCGTTTCAAAATGCAACAATAAAATACTACAACAATTTAATTTATAGACAATTAATTGTTTAGAAGATTAATTATGTAAATTAAATAATAGCTAAAGAGATACACCTTTAATACTCAATATTATATTATCAATTGGAATAACATGAAAAAAAATTTCTTTAAAATATCCAATTCTGCTACTATACAATCAGCGAAATGCACCAGCAGACTGCTGGGATCACCCCCCCCGCCCCTAACCCAGCCGCTGCAGGCCAAAAAACTGCCGGCTCAGCTTTGCTCTCACCGTTAACCAAAACGAAGGAGAATGTGGCAATGACCCAGAAGAGAATTATCCCATTCCTTTTGGCAAACTTTGCTTTGTGGGTTGCCGTTTTGACCGGTTTTCCGGGCGCGGCCGATGTTCCGGCCCAGGCCGCCACCCCCGGGACCTGGACCCTAACCGGCAGCCTCGCCACCGCCAGGGGCTCCCATACGGCCACCCTGCTCAACGACGGCCGGGTGCTGGTGGCCGGGGGCGCGGTTACGGTTACTGAAGGCATCATCCCCATAGCCAGTTGCGAGATTTACAACCCAGCCACCGGCGCGTGGACCGCCGCCGCCTCCATGAACAACCCCCGTTCCCTCCATACGGCCACTCTGCTCAACAACGGCCGCGTCCTGGTGGCGGGGGGCTATAACGCGGCCAGCGGGGTCCTGGACACCGCGGAGATCTACGATCCGGTGCAAAACCAGTGGACCACTACCACAAGTTCTCTCACCAACATCCGCGTGTGGCATACGGCTACCCTGCTCAACAACGGCCGCGTCCTGGTGGCCGGGGGCTGGAACAGCGTGGACGGCGACCTGAACACCTCCGAGATCTACGACCCGGCTGCGGGCACCTGGAGCCCCACCGGCTCCCTCAGCGCCGCCCGGGATTGCCACTCCGCCACGTTGCTGCCCAACGGCACCGTCCTGGTGGCCGGGGGCTGGAACAACTCGTTCGATTTGAACTCCTCCGAGATCTACGACCCGGCTGCGGGCACCTGGACCCCCACGGTAGAGCCACTCAACTTAGCCCGGGACTCTCACACCGCCAGCCTGCTCAACAACGGCCAGGTCCTGGTGGCCGGAGGCTGGGACAACGTCTTCTCCATGAGCTACTGTGAACTCTTTAACCCGGCCAGCGGCACCTGGACTCTTCTCTCCAGCATCCTCTACCCCCCCCGGGATACGCAAACCGCCACCGTGCTGTCCGGAAGCCAGGTCCTGGTGGCCGGAGGGGAAGACAGTTTTGACACCTTTTTGAATTCCTCCGCACTCTACAACCCGGCGACGGGATGGAGCGTCAAGGGCAATCTCAACTCTCCCCGTTGTTATCATACGGCCACCAAGCTCAAGGATGGCCGCGTCCTGGTGGCCGGGGGGGGTAAGAATGTGGGTGGAGTTTTGCAGGCCCTGGCCAGCGCCGAACTCTACCAGCCCTTGGTGGGTCTCTCGCCGCTGATGCTCTTGTTGGGCGGATGAGGCGACAGCCGGACCAGGGCCGCACCGGCCGGAGAGGGGAGGCAATCACTCCCGGAACATCCATCAAATGGATGCCAACAGCTCGAGGAGGAGGAAAGAGGGAGATGGCTAAGATGAAGATTACCGCACTCGTGGGGGTGCTGATGTTACTGGCGGCCGCAGCCTTAACCGGCTTGGCCTCTGGGGCTGCGACCTGGTGGTGGAATCCCGGCTCTGCCTGTTATTCCACCTATAGTGCCACCGTCACCCAGCTGGGGGGGAGCAGACAAGACACCTTTGTAGTAACCGGGGGCGCAGTTATGGGGGTATTGTATGATTCGAACTCTCTGGATACGCTGAAAATCTGGAAGGGCAACGGCTGGGGTTCCTCCCAGGGCCCTCTCTTGAACAAGCGTCACAACCATACGGCCACCTTGCTGGCCGACCAGACCACGCTCCTGATAGCCGGGGGGCATTATGTAGAAACCTACACGATCGAAAAAAAAACCATAACAAACCAATGGGACTTGGACAGCGCCGAAATCTATGACATTAGCAAAAAAGACCCGTCACAAGCTCACCGCAATGCCGGGACGCTCAAGGAGCCCCGTTCCCGCCATACGGCCAACTTGTTGACCGTAGGACCCTATAAGGGCAGGATTCTGGTGACCGGCGGGAAAAAGCAGCTGAAAGGTCAAACGACCACGGCAATCCTGGCAACCTGCGAGCTATATAACCCTGCAGACAATACGTGGGCACCAGCTGGCACCGTACCCAACCTCGAACAAGCCCGCTACGGCCATACGGCCACCGCATTGCAGGATGGCACCGGCCGGATCATGGTAATCGGAGGCTTTAAAGGGACGTTTCCTGGTGACCCCAGCATTAAAACCGAGATTTACGACCCGCAAGATAATTCCTGGACCAACGGCCCCTCACTTCTTCATGCCCGCGGCAATCATACGGCCACCGTGCTGGCCAACAATGGCCGCATTTTGGTGGCCGGGGGCTCCTCTAACGTAGAGCTTCCAGGCCCTGGGGATATAAGAGACTGCGAGTTCTGCGAAAAGGACGGTACCGGGAGCGCCCGCGACTTGTTTAAACCAACCGGGTCTCTTATAACTGCGCGTTCAACCCATGCGGCCGTCTTCCTGGACGTGGGCCCTCACAAAAACCAGGCCCTGGTGGTGGGAGGGGGGACCGATACCTGCGAACTCTACGATCAAGACACGGGACAATGGGCTCAAACCTCTACCAAGCTCCCGCCCCCGGACGTAGGCCAATCGGGACTCCGAGCCAATCTCTGCGCCTTTTTGACCAACCCGGCCACAGGTGAAAAGCGGGTCATCGCGGTCGGGGGCTGGGGAATAAAACAAATCAGCCAGTATTCGACGGCTACGTTTACCTTTGAAGCAACCGCCACCTTCTCATCAACCCCCCCCCAATAAGCGGAGCCGGTGTCCCGGCTGGCCGGGGGCTTGAATGATGGTGCGGGAAGGCTTCGAGAAGACCATGATTTGGCGGGGCGGACCTTGGTGTCCGCCCCGTTTTTTTCAAGATGTGGCCGCAGGCTTGGCCTGCGCCGGCACAGGCTGGAAAGCCTGGGCGTCACGCCTCGTTCCCCAGCACGACTTGGGAACGAGCCAACCGAAGTGGCGACTAAAACCGAAACGCGGTTGCGCTGGGTCTTCCCGCCCTACGACTTTCTTGACTTTGCTGAACGCAAAAAACTGACAGCTGCTGACTTCTGTTAAAACGTCTGGCCGATGGTGAAATGGAAGCGGTACTTGTCCCGGCTGGGGTCGATGGGGTTTAAGGGGAAGCCCACGTCCACGCCGATGGGGCCGATGGAGGTTTGGTAGCGCAGCCCCACGCCGGAGCTGTATTTGAGCTGGCCGACGTCAATCTGGTTGAGCTGCAGATAGACATTGCCGAAATCCAGGAAGGCCACGGCCCGGAATTCC
>JAKAGH010000052.1 GCA_021817645.1 Deltaproteobacteria bacterium | reverse complement strand
TTTCTGAACAATGGTCTCGTCATCCACCACTGCGAGACGCATACGCCTCTCCCTGGTCCGCGGGAATTATTTCTTCTTCGGCCAACACCGGCAGGAACACCGTGAAGGTGGACCCCTGGCCCAGATGGCTCTTCACTTCAATATGGCCGCCGTGCTTCTGGGCGATGCTGAAGCTGACCGAGAGCCCCAGGCCGGTGCCCCGCCCCACTTCCTTGGTGGTGTAAAAGGGCTCGAAGATGTGGGGGAGATCCTCGGGCGCGATGCCCTCGCCGGTATCCGTCACTTCCACTTTGAGCCATTGCCCGTCTTCACTCACCAGGGAGCGGATGGACAGGGTACCGCCGTCTTTCATGGCCTGGACCGCGTTGATAAAGAGATTCAGGAAGACCTGCTGCAGGGTCTTGATATTCCCCAAAATACGGGGCAGATCGGGGGGCAGGTCTCTCTTGACCTCGATGCCGGACAGGGTCACCTGGTTTTGCACCAGCTTCAAGGTTTCCCGGAGGACATTGTTGATGGAAACCTCTTCAAATTCCGGTTGTTCCGAACGGGAGAAGTCCAGCAGGTTTTTGACGATATCCGAGGCCCGGCCGGATTGCACCAGGATATCCTGGATCATCTCCAGGGCTTCTTCCTGGCCTAACTCGGAGAAGTCTTCTTTGAGGGCTTCCGCGGTGAGCACGATGTTATTGATGGGATTGTTCAATTCGTGGGCGACCCCGGAAGTCAGGGTGCCGATCGCGGCAATTTTTCCGGATTGCACCAGTTGCTCCTGATGATGCTCCAACTCCTGGATCATCCGGTTAAAAGCGCGAAACATGATAAAGAACTCTTCCGATTTGACCTCGGATTCGGGGATCGGGGTGTAATCGCCGTGGGCGATTTTTTCCATGTAACGGTGCATTTGGAACAGCGGCCGCACCAGGAGCCGGGAGACGTACCAGGCCACCAGCACCCCCAGAATCACAAAGACCGCCATGGATGCGACAAAGAGGTACATGGCCTGCAGGAAGAGGTGGTCAATGGCGACCCGTTCTTCCCTGGCCCAGCGCTCCGCCAGACTCATGAGTTCCTGGCCCAGGTTGCGCAGGGTCTCCTCCAGGGGCATGAAGTCGGGAGATTGGGGACCGTGGCCGTTATCTTGGATCAGGGCTTCGATTTTATTGAAGGTTTCCTGGTAGAGCTGTAGAGTTTGTTGGAATTTTTCCAATTGCGGACCCCGGGTCAGCTTCAGGATATCCGCTTCCTGGCGGCAGCAAACCCGATCCACCCGCTGCAGGTAGGCCCTGGCCTCTCTCAGGCTGTCCGGCTTTTTATAGAGGAAGAAGTTCTTCTCGAATCTGCGGATCTCCAGGATGTTGTTCACCAGGTCATCGGCCAACTCCACCAGCTTCAGGCGCCGGCCTATCTCCCGGTGCGTCTGGAAGCTCAGGCCTGCAAAGATGAGCACCCCCAGGACGCAGAAGAGAAAGGCCTGGATGATACGCCGGCGGATGCGGAAAGTCGTTTGCTTCATGGTGCTGGGGACGCCTTCCAAAAGACTAGAAACTGCCAAAAATCAGGCTCTTGCCCTAACGCAGCAAATTATAAGCGGAATCTGAAGATTATGCAATGCGGGAACTCAGGACCAGGGCCACGTTATTTTTCTCCCTCGGGAAACCCTCCCAAAACCCAGCTTTTTTAGGAATTCAAGGGCACTACCTCGGATTTGGCTGGCTCTGAGTGCGTCCTCCTGCGGGGTTCGGTTTCTCCATAGTCTTTTTTATTTAAAGAAATTCACGATTCCGGCCGTATTTCTCCCAAAGGGAATTGGTACTTCCTCCGCGGGAAAGCACCCGGGTATCAGGTCTCCCAGGCTCGGACGCGGTCGACTTTAATCAGTAGGCCCCTCTTGATCTTATTTTGGCAATATGGCAAAATTTAACCCATTTATTTTCTTTAAATATTTTTTATCATTTAGGCATCAAGAGAATGACCGGGGGATTTCAACCTACCTTTCGCAGTAAAAAATTATATTTTTTTGCGACATGATGAAACTTAACCCCAGTTTGAAAGTCAAAAAAGATATGACTTCCCCCCCCCCGTTGCCAAAAATTTTCCTGGCGCTTTCTATCTGCTTCTGCGTCCTCCTTTTAAGAGCAGACCGGCTCGCGGCCGCTGCTCCGCCCCAAGACCTGACCGAACTTAGCCTCCAAGAACTGATGAATATCTCGGTTTATGGGGCCTCCAAGTTTGAACAAAAATTGTTGGAAGCCCCCGCCGCGGTCACCATCATCAATCAGAAGGAAATTAAAAAATACGGCTACCGCACCCTGGCTGATCTTTTGCGCAGCGTCCGGGGCTTTTTCGTTACTAATGACCGTAACTACAACTATTTGGGAGTCCGGGGCTTTAACCGGCCGGGAGATTACAGCACCCGCATCCTCTTATTGGTGGATGGCCATCGCCTCAACGACCCCCTTTACGACCAGGCTCCCATCGGCACGGATTTTCCCCTGGATCTAGATCTCGTTGAGCGGGTGGAGGTCATCCGGGGGCCCAGTTCCTCCATCTACGGCACCAACGCTTTCTTGGGGGTCATCAATGTC
This sequence comes from Deltaproteobacteria bacterium, assembly GCA_021817645.1. Classification (GTDB taxonomy): domain Bacteria; phylum Desulfobacterota; class Desulfobaccia; order Desulfobaccales; family 0-14-0-80-60-11; genus SURF-52. The sequence continues at coordinate 10,430 of JAKAGH010000052.1, read as the reverse complement.
ATCACCCGCAGCGGCGGAGGAGTTAAAGGGTTGGAGATGTCCGGAGACGCCGGCAGCTTCAACACCTATAAAGGCCGGGGGACCTATGGCCAGAAATGGGCCAATGGCGCGGAAGCGCTGGTTTCCGGATCCTATTACAGCAGTCAGGGACCTAAGCTCTTTTTCCGGGAATTTGATACCCCGGAGACCCATCAGGGTATTGCCCGCAATTGCGACTATGACCAGTTCTACAGTGCGTTCGGCAAATTCGCTTACCAGGATTTTACCCTTACCGGGGTCTATCATTCCCGGGAAAAGGGCATTCCCACCGGCACTTACGGCACCGTTTTCGGCGATCCCCGGAACCGAACCATCGACGCCAGGGCCTACCTGGATTTGAAATACAATCACACCTTTGCCAATGAATGGCAGGTCCTGGCTCGTTTCTCTTATGACCATTATCCTTATGACGGCTTTTTCTTTATTAACCGTTTTGATGACGCCGGCAACCTCACTGGGATCGGTGAAAATAGGGATATCGGCCGGGCCGATTGGTGGACCGGCGAACTGCAAGTCTGTAGGACGCTGTTCAACCGGCATAAAGTCATCGTCGGCACGGAATACCGGGACAACTTCCGCCTGGAACAGCGGAACTTCGACGTGACCCCGATGACCAGCTTCCTGGACGATCAACGGCATTCCAACTTTTATGCCTTCTACGGGCAAGATGAATTCACTATCCTGCAAAACCTGAAGCTCAATGCCGGGGTGCGTTACGATCACTACAGCACCGTCGGGGGCAACGTCAGCCCGCGGGTGGCCCTGATTTACTCCCCCATCAAGACCGCGGCCCTCAAATTACTTTACGGCCAGGCCTTCCGGGCTCCTAACGCCTATGAAATGTTTTACCAAGACGGCGGCGTCACCGCCAAATCCAATCCCGATCTGAAACCCGAAAGAATCCAGACCTACGAAGTGACCTGGGAGCAATACTTCGCCAAACATTATCGCCTGGTCGCGTCAGGCTATTATTACCGCATCCATGATCTCATCACCCAGCAGGTCGACCCCGCGGACGGCCTGATCGTTTTCAGAAATTCGGACCGGATTGAGGCCAAAGGCCTGGAACTCGAATTGGGGGGCAATTGGGCTAATGGCTGGGAAGGGCGCATCAGCTATGTCTTGCAGGAAGCCAAAAACCTCCAGACCGGAGGATTGCTGACCAACTCTCCCGCCCACCTCCCCAAGGTCAACCTCATTGTCCCCTTGTATAAAGATAAACTCTTTTCCGGCCTAGAGGTCCAATACTATAGCCCCCGGAAAACCTTAGATAACAGCCATGTAGGTGATGCTGTCCTGGTCAACCTGACTTTCTTTAACAAGAATGTATTCAAGGGTGTGGAACTGTCGGCTTCCGCTTACAACCTCTTGAACCAAAAGTTCCGGGATCCCGGCGCCGCCGAGCACCTGATAAACGGCATGAACAGTATCATCCAGGACGGCATCACCTTCAGGGTAAAGCTTACATACAAGTATTAACCAGAACACAGGTGCTGCCCGCTCATATTCTTTGCTGATAGCCATGACCAGCTCCTTAACTTGGAGATCCTTTCTCAGATGCCCTTGACCACCCCATCTTCCCTGCCAAGCCGACTAGGCCTGACTTTGCTGCTGATGGGGTGGTGGCTTTGCCTCTCCCTGGGAGCCGCGGCCCCCGTCTTCGCGCAAGGAGCGAGTGAGAGTCAAGTTAAAGCCGCATTCTTATACAACTTCACCAAGTTCGTGGAATGGCCCTCAGGTGCGTTCACTGCCAACCCGGACACCATTACCCTGGGTATTTTGGAACGGGAGCCCTTGGCTCCGGCCTTGGAAGCCCTCCAGGGTAAGGAGGTTCAAGGCCGCAAACTGGTGGTCAGACGCTGCCGGCACCACGAGGAGTTGCAGAAATGCCAGATCTTCTTTGCCAGCGCGGCCGAGAAGCCGCGACTGCGGGAGATCATGGGTGCGCTCCAGGGCCTGCCGGTACTGACAGTCACCGACGAAGTGGATGATTTCGCCAGGCTCGGCGGCATGATTAATCTCACCCGCCTGGACGATAAGATCCGCTTCCATATAGATGTGAATAATGCCGCGAAAAGCGGCCTGAAGATCAGTTCGCAACTCCTTAAGTTAGCCATACGACCAGGCGGCTAAGGTCGCGAGGAATATTAGATGAACCTCTTTCGCAATATGTCAATAAAAACCAAAGCAACTATTACCGGCTTGTTGACCTGCGTAATAGTTTTGATCTTAACTTTGATGGCTTTTATTATCGTGGAAATGACTCTCTCTCGCCACGAATTAGTGGAAAGGGCTGCGACCCTGGCGGAGGTTATCGGCCTTAACAGCACTGCCGCCCTGGTCTTTAATGATAAAAAATCCGCCAGGGAAACCCTGGCGGCCCTGGCTGCGGAATCCGAAATTGAGGCGGCCGCTATTTACACCATAGATGGCAAGTTGTTCGCCCAATACCTGCGGGGCAGACTCGCCTCCGAAGATGCCCTGCCTCCGCCCCAGGTCCCGAATACCCTGCCAGTGGAAGGTTTTTCGCCACCTTTCAAACGCGATGGGCTTACCCACGCTTTTCACGGCAACTACCTGGAACTGGTTAACGCGGTGAGGCTGGAGGGCGAGGACATCGGCAGCGTCTATTTCAAATGGAGCCTGGCGAGATTTCACAATCTCGTGCGGTTGTATGCGAGCTTCGCCAGTTTGGCTCTCATCCCCTCTATGATTTTCGCCTTTTTCCTTGCCTCTCGCTTTCAAAGACTCATTACCGGACCCATCAATGGGCTGGCCCAGACTATGAAGACGGTTTCCCAGGAAAAGAATTACACCCTGCAAATGGCGAAAACAAGTGAAGATGAGTTGGGGGTTCTCATCGACGGTTTCAACGAGATGCTGGCCCAGATTCAGAAACGAGACGCGGCCCTGGAGGGACACCGGGAAGAACTGGAACAGGAAGTGGCCCGGCGCACCGCCCAACTCTCCCAGAGCGAAGAAAAATATCGCGCCCTCATGAATAATGCCAGTGAAGGCATCCTGCTGGCGGATGTGCACGGGAACCTCTTGGAAGCCAATAAAAAAATGCTGGAGATGTCGGAATATTCTCTGGATGAGTTATTGAAGCGAAAATTTGTCGACATCATCCCTGCGACAGAGATGTCCCGGGCCCGCGCGGTCTATAAGGAACTCCTCTCTAACGGTGCGGTGGCGGTGGCCGACGCCCAGTTATTGTGCAAAGACGGCAGGATCATTCCCATTGATCTCACCGCCAGCCTGGTGCGCTATGCCGGGAAGACTGTAGTCCAGAACATTCTCCGGGACATCTCCGAGCGCAAAAAAATAGAGGAAGAGCGCTTACTCCTGAGCAAGCTGGAATCGTTGGGGCTTTTGGCCGGCGGCATTGCCCACGATTTTAATAATATCCTCACCGCGATTCTGGGCAATATCAGTCTCGCCAGGATGGAAGCCGGCCAGGGACAGGCCCCCACCGAACATTGCCTGCAAAGAATGGAGGAGGCGGAGAAGGCCTGCCTGCGAGCCCGAGCCCTGGCCGGACAGTTGCTGTCCTTTGCCAAAGGCGGCCTGCCCATCAAAAAGCCCACAGCCGTACCGGCCTTGCTCCAGGAGTCCGTCAACCTGGCCCTGAGCGGCTCTAAGGCTCGCAGTCAATTAATACTCTCTGAGGACCTTTGGTTCATCGAGGTGGACGAAAGTCAGATCAGCCAGGTCTTCAATAATCTGCTGATCAACGCCGATCAGGCCATGCCTGCAGGAGGCACCATCACTATCCGCGCCGAAAATGTGGTGGTGAGTGATGAGTTGACTTTAAGAAAAGGCGACTATGTCCGGATAACCGTCAGCGACCAGGGAGTCGGTATTCCCGCGCATTACCTGGGAAAGATCTTCGACCCCTACTTCACCACCAAACAAAAGGGCAGCGGCCTGGGGCTGGCTACGAGTTATTCCATCATCAGGAACAATTCCGGCCATATCACCGTGGAATCCGAACCGGGCGTAGGCACCACCTTTGCCGTATATCTTCCCGCCACACACCAGGAACAACCGTCTCTGCAAGTCGCGGCCTCAGAGCCTCTCTCCGGCCGGGGCAGAATTCTGGTGATGGATGACGAGGAGATGGTACGGCAGATTTTGTCCACGATGCTGGAGAAACTGGGTTATGACACCGCTTGTGCCGTAGACGGGGAGGAGGCGATCAGCTTATACCGGGAAGCCCAAGCCTCGGGACGGCCTTTCACCGCGGCCATTTTCGATTTAACGGTTCCTGGCGGCATGGGCGGGAAGGAAGCCCTCCACCGCCTGCTCACCATCGATCCCCGGATCAAAGCCGTTGTCTCCAGCGGCTACTCCGATGACTCGATTATGGCCGAATTCCGGACCTTCGGGTTTAAGGGGGTAATTTCCAAACCTTATCGAATTTTGGAGCTGAGTCAGGCCTTAGCCGCAGTAATCAACACGGCTGAGGGCTGATTAATCCTCCGCCAGGCGCTGAATGATCCCGGGGATGGTGGCCGTAGCCACCTGGTGCAGGGAGCCGCCCCCCAGGACCACCTGCATGGGTATCCCCAGCTCCCCGGCCAGGGCCGCCAGAAGGTCGCAGACCCCCAGATAGTCCGCCTCCACCAGACCCAGGGAGGCGTAATCATCCCGGTGGGAGTTGAAGCCGCAGTACCAGATGAGCAGATCCGGCCGGAAATCTTGGACCAGGGGCAGGTGGCGGCGCACCTTCTCCAGGTATTGCCCGGGGATCGCCTGGTCTTGCGGCCGGAAGACGTTAATCTCCAGGGCCCGGCGATCCAGGGAGCAATAGTCGCTGTGGCAAAAGCAGAGGTGCAGCACTCCCTCGTCCTTATCCAGGAGCTGCAGGGTGCCACCCGCGTGATCGGCGTCGGTATCGATAATGGCAAAACGGCGCAGTGGGCTGACCTCCCGCACATGGGTGAGAGCGATGACCACGTCATTGAAGCAGGACGAGTCCCAGAATTCCCGGCGGCCCGCGTGGTGGCCGCCGGTGCCCGTAAAACAGAAGACCCGGTCCAGCTCCCCCCGGGCCAGGGCTTCCATGCCAGCCACCACCCCGCCCGCCGATTCATACGCGGTGCGGCACTGGTCCTCCAGGTCCACCATGGCCACCATCTCCCAGGGGTGCACCTTGAGGATCATCTCCCGGGTGGCCCGGGGGCACTCACAAAGGTGGACATTGGGCCGTTGCAGCACCGCATCCAGGGCTCCGGGGAAATCCTGCAGCCGCGGGCGTAGGGTCAGAAAGCCCAGGGTCTTAAAAGCCGGATGGTAAAAGACGCCGACTTCCTTCATGGCTTGCCCCCGCTGCGGAAAAATTCTTCTCCCTCTTTTCTCCAAGAGGAGCCGCGCCCCTCACCTTAGCTCAACGGCGCCAGGCTTGATCCCATGATAGCCCCATCCGCCTTAATTTATCCAGATATTATCGAAATTTTTCCAGACTCCGGGGCCGGGCCCCAATGGCGCCACCACCCTTCCCTCCCCCAGGGTCATAGAGCCTATTTCAAAACCTGTCCTCACAACGAAAATATGACCAAAACCAGAAAAGACGTCAGGAAAAAAGTTTTAAAGTCCCCCTTTCCTAAAGGGGGATTTAGGGGGATTATCGGGAGGTTACGTAATCCCCCCTACCCCCCCTTTAGAAAAGGGGGGAGAATTCTTTCCAGAATTCAACCTTCCTGGTTGAGCTAAAACGACTTCAAAATAAGTTTGGAAATGGCTTCTATTCATCGTATTGCTTGGCGTAGGCCGCATCATTATATAGCCCTGCGCCATGGCGCTTCCTCCCGTAATCCCGGATAATTTGCTGTCCGGCCGGGGAAGCCACGAAGTCGATGAATTGCGCGGCCGTGGCCGCGCCCGGAGTGGCGCCAGCCGGCTGACAAAGGGCATGGTAGGTATTCACCAGCAACTTATCGCCCTTGAACAAGATTTTTAGATTCGGCACCTCTTTCTTATCTGCCACCCAGGTGCTGCTGTCCACCATGAAGTAGCCCTTTTCCTGGTTAGCCCGCTTCAAAGTGGCGGTCATGAAGTCCTTGGTGACCACATACCAGTCGCCCTGGGGCTCAAGGCCGGCTTTCTTCCATAGGTCCATTTCTTTCTTATGGGTCCCGGAGTTGTCCCCCCGGGAAAAAAACTTGGCCTTGGCCGCGGCGATCCGCCGGTAAGCGTCCGCGACATCCTTGGCTGCCGCGATCTTGGCCGGATCGTTGGCCGGACCGACGATAAAGAACTCATTGGAGCCGAGCAGCGTCCGCTTGACGGCCCAGCCATCCTGCACCGCCTTCTTTTCCGCGGCCGGGGCATGGACCATGATCAGGTCCACTTTTTTATCTTGCAGCAGTTTTAAGGATACTCCGGAACCGGCTTTGTACCAGGACATCTTGGCGTTATGCTCTTTCCCGAAGGTCTCGGCCAGAACCTGCAAAAGCCCCAATTCTCCAGGGCTGCCGGTGGCCAGGGAAAACTGGTTAACGCCAGTCCCATACGCCACCGGGGGCTTGTCTGCGCCAAAAGCCGCAGTTCCTGCCAGGATGACAGCTATCATCACCAATAACAGCACGAGATTCTTCCGCATGTTGTTTGCCTCCTCTCCGCAGCGGTTTTCGTTATTTAATTTTTAGAATAGCGTTTCAGGAAGGAAAATTCCAAGGATTTCTGACGGAGTTCCTACAGAGATGAGGGTTGGAGGAAGGAGAGCTAATTGGCTAAGTCGCTGCAATCAGTTAATAAGCCCCCCCCCGCCCCGTCGCTCCCCCGCAAGGAGAAGGGAGAAAAGATCATCCAGCTTTTGTCAGATATTTCTGGGACACCACACTATTGTGATGTCCCAGAAATAAGTTACAAAATATCACCTCTGAATATGCCCAATATTATTCCCTCTCCCCTCGGGGGAGAGGGTTAGGGTTAGGGGGGCGGCTTTGGCTAAGTGGCTGTAATCAGCCCAAAGACGCCACTCCCTCCCCGACCCTCCCAACTCGAAGGGGAGGGAGAAAGACAACCCAAGTTATGTAAGGCATTCCTGGGACGCAACATTAGCACAGGATAGAGGCCCAAGGAGCAATCCCGGCCTCGCCCCTGACCCGGCAGCAGTCCGGGGTTGCCGGCAGGATTTGCTCCACCCGTCCCTGGCCGTAGCACACCACGGTCTGGGCCAGGGCCGCCACGTCTTCCGGGTCGTGGGTAATGAGGACCAGGGGGATGGCAAAGTGTTCCTGAATCTTCAGGAGTTCCCGGCGCATCTTGTTCCGGAGCAGGGCATCCAGGGCCGAAAACGGTTCATCCAGAAGGAGCAGCTGGGGATTGCGGATCAGGGCCCGGGCCAGGGCGACGCGCTGGCGCTGCCCGCCGGAGAGGTCCCGGGGCAGGCTAGTGCTAAGATGGGTGAGTTCGAAAATTTCCAGAAATTCCTCCACCCGGCCGCGGTCATCCTGCCCCAGGCCCCAAGGCCAGCGGGGCGCCAGCCCGAAAACCAGGTTGGCCGCGACATTAAGATGTGGAAACAGAGCGTAATCCTGGGGCACATAGCCGATGGCCCGGCGCCGGGCCGGGATATTGACCCGCTTTGGCCCATCAAAGAGAACCCGGTCCCCCACTTTGATCCTGCCCGCGTCCGGCGTCAGTAATCCCGCCAGGAGCAGCAGGGTCATGGTCTTGCCGGACCCGGAGGGACCGAACAGCACCAGACGCTCACTTTCGGAGGCGAAAGCGACATCCAGGGAAAAGGTCCGCCCCCGGCTAGCCACCTGTTTTTTGACTTCAACCTGGATATGCATATCAGACTCAGTGAAGATTCCTGGGAGGACCGGCCCCGGGGGCTTTGAGAACCTCCAATTCGTCCCCCACTTTGGGGTCCAATTCTCTCATGGCCACGCCGGTAATCAGTGCGGTAATGATTTCGCCACCGCCGATATCCACCTTCACCCGGGTCATATTCAGGTCTTCTTCGATCTCCACCACCCTGCCTTTGCAGATATTCCCGGTGCTGAACTTCATGGCTTCTCCCTTTGGCGGTTTGCTGAGTTAAGGTTGGCCGAATCCGTATTTACTTAAGATTGCAACACTTTCTGGCCCGGCAAGGAAATCCAGGAAAGCCTGGCCCAGGGCTTTTTTGGGGCTGGCCGCCACCAGGGCCGCAGGATAGACGATGGGCTGGTGTCCCTGGACCTCGGCCAGCGTTTTCAGCTTCCCCTGGGCAACGGCCGCGTCAGTGGCAAAGACAAAGCCCGCGTCCACTTCGCCCCGGCTGACGTAGTCCAGCACCTGGCGCACCGATGCCCCCAAAATCAGCTTGGGTTTTACGGACTCCCCCAGCCCGGCCCGGCTCAAGGCCTCCTGGGTATAGCGGCCCACCGGCACGCTGGCGGGATTGCCCGCGGCCACCCGTTTGACCTGGGGCAGCATCAGGTCTTTCGGGCCGGTGAGGGCCAGTTGGGAGCCCTGGGGCACGATGAGCACCAGCTTATTGCTGACAAAATTTTTGCGGCTCTCCGGGACGATGAGGCCTTTCTCTTGGGCCTGGTTCATGGTCTTTTGGTCCGCCGCGGCAAACACGTCCACCGGCGCGCCCTGGGCGATTTGCTGAAGCAGGGGACCGGACGCGGCAAAATTAAAGACGACCTTGGTGCCGGGATGCAGCTGTGCGAAGCGCTGCCCTATTTCCGGGAAAGCATTGGTCAAACTGGCCGCGGCCGAGACCGTCAGCTCCAGAGACGCCCCCCAGGCCCCCTGTGCGGCGAGGCTCAGTGCCAAGGCTCCCAGGATACCCATCCATACTTTCTTGGTTTCCATAAATATCCTTCCGGTAGATTTACCAGGCGTTGGTCCGCAGAATTTTCCCCGCCGCGGCCAGGATCAAGACGCAGACGCCGGAGGTGAGAACCACCAGCGCCAGGGCCAACTGGTCGTTGCCGGCCTGCACCGCGTCATAGACCGCCAGGGACAGCGTTTGGGTCTTGCCGGGCAAATTGCCCGCCACCATCAAAGTGGCGCCGAATTCCCCCATGGCCCGGGCAAAGGCCAACATGGTGCCTGCGAGAATTCCCCGCCAGGCCAGGGGAAAAGATACCCGCAAAAATACCGCCCATTCCGGCAGGCCCAGAGTCCGGGCCGTATTTTCCAGGTCCGGGTTGACTTCTTCCAACGCGGCCCGGGCCGATTTAAGGACCAGAGGCAGGGACACCAGGGCCGCGGCCAGGACCGCCCCCTGCCAGGTAAAGATCAACGACAGGCCCAGCGTGTCCTCCAGCCAGCGGCCCAGCCAACCGTTGCGGCCCACCAGGACAATCAGGTAATAACCCAGAACCGTGGGGGGCAGCACCAGGGGCAAGGTGCAGACCGCGTCCAGCCAATCCCGGCCCCAAAACCGCCGCCGGGCCAGCAGATAAGCCAACGCCACCCCGGCCAGGAAGGCGACGGCAGTGGCCAGGCCGGCTACTTTTAAGGTTAACCACAGGGGCCTGAAATCTAGTAGGTAATCCACCGGGATCATCCTGCAATAAATTGATAATTGAACCAATAATAAGCATAATGTATGCCATATGGGTTAACTAACCGATATATAAATTTAAATTACTTATTTAAGAGATACTCCTAATGGCCCTATCAGTTATTAATATACATTATAGTAATTATTAATTACTATAATGTATATAATGCAATCTTTAGATTTTAATATAATTCCAAATATGTATTTCTACAAGCTTCGGCCCAGCCTCGCTTCACTTGCCGAAGGGGCATTTCTGGGGATAGGTGCAGACCTTGCAATCCAGGCAGAAAGCGCCGTTGGCCATCCGGGCCAGATCGCGCCGGGTGATGGTCAGGCCCGCCAGCAGCCGGGGCAGCAGCAGGTCGAAGCTGGTGGTTTTGAAGAACAAGGCGCAAGCCGGCACCCCCATGACCTGGACCGGGCCGATCCGGGCCAGCAAAGTCATAGCCCCGGGCACGATGGGCGCGCCATACAACATCTCGGTGGCCCCGGCGTCGCCCAAACCCTGGCGGGTGACGTCGTCCGGGTCCACCGACAGACCCGCGGTGGTCACCAGCAGATCGATGCCGCAGTCCAGCAATTCCTTGACTCCATCACCGATGGCCCGCCGCTCATCCGGCACAATCAGGGATTTTTGTACCTGCCCGCCGAATTGCTCCACTTTAGTGGTGATGATGGGGACGAATTTATCCTCCACCAGGCCCATGAAAACCTCGGTGCCGGTGACCAGGATGCCCACCCGGGGCGGCCGCAGCGGTAAAACCTGAAATATGGGACGGTCCCTGAGAATGGACAGAGCCTTGGCAAAATCGGCCCGGGGCAGAAAGAGGGGAATGGCCCGGGTGGCCCCCAGAACCCGCCCCTGGTTGAGCAGCGT
>JAKAGH010000379.1 GCA_021817645.1 Deltaproteobacteria bacterium | reverse complement strand
CCAGACTCCTTCGTTGTGCGGAATGGCCCAACACCCCCCGGCTGGCGCTATTCATAGCGCCAGCCGGATGGGTAAAGATTTACGAAAAATATTGGACGAAGTGATATGGAACCACACCACTACACCCCTCCCCGCGATCTGATTGATGCGTTTGGACGGCAACGGTTTTATCAGACCGCCCGCGCCGAGCGGCCCATTTTTATTTTTGCATCGGGCGAGAGGTGCGGCAGCACTCTAATCCAGCGTCTTTTGTGTACACATCCGGATATCTTTATCTGGGGCGAACAGCATGGAGCACTCACCTATCTGTGGTCCTTTTATCTGACTGCAACTGAGCATGCGCTTCAGAACGAGAAAGTTGGAGAGTTGTTCGTTGAAGGCGGTACTGCTAAGTTCATTGCTAACTTAAGCCCCGGAATCAGTGCCATCAAAAATGCTACCCGGGCCGCCATACGGACACTCTATGGTGGCTTTGCAGACCGCTGGGGATGCAAAGAGGTTCGTTGTGGAGTTGATGTGGCAGGGTTAATCGCAGAACTCTTCCCCAAGAGCAAAATCGTATTTCTAGTCAGGCATGTCTCGGCTTGTTTAGCCTCCCTAATGCGGTGGGAATACGACCTGGCTGCATGCAAAGGGTTTGTCGATAGGTGGACAATCCTGGCTGAGGAAATGACGCGGCTGCAGAATAGTAATCTACCCCAAGCCATACTTCTGAGATACGAGGATTTCATTGTAAAGCCACTTGCCAGTACAAAAAGTCTTTGCTCGTTCCTCGACATCGATATCTCGGGATTAGATCTTGACACATTTAAACTACGTATCGCCGATCACAGCAATGTTGAGCTAGTAGAAAAAGTTAAGCCAAGGACTGCCATGCCATTACCTCCGGAGGTTAAGGCACTCACCCAAACTGATAATGTCAGAGAAGTACTATCGCTGCTGAAGTATAATATTTAATTACCTTATTAAAAGCCGATGCATGAGAAACGCATGAACAAGGGATTATGTATCTGGCTCATGGGCTTGAGCGCCTCAGGCAAGACCACACTTGCCAGGCTTTTAGCGCAAGAACTGGACCGTCGAGGTATCCAGGTGGAAGTCTTGGATGGTGACCAAGTCAGGTCCAACCTAAGCCAAGATTTGGGTTTTACTCGCAGTGACCGGGAAACCAACCTGCGGCGAATCGGTCTGGTGACCCGCCTCCTGGTTCGCCACGGCGCGGTGGTTGTGGTGGCCGCCATCTGCCCATATAAAAATATCCGCCAGGAACTCCGGGGGGAAATCGGCGAGCTGGTTGAGGTTTACCTAGACTGCCCTCTTGAGGTCTGCATCCGGCGCGATCCCAAAGGGTTATACCGCCGGGCCCTGGCTGGAGAAATTGGACATTTCACCGGGTTAGATGATCCCTTCGAAGTCCCTTCACGGCCGGAGATCTTGATCAGGACTGACCAAGAAAACCCGCAGGATAGCTTGCACCGGATTCTGGCGGTTTTGGAGGCAAGAAGAATTCTCCCTGCTCCCAGCGATTTACCCCTGCCTTAAAGGAAAGCTAGAGCCCGTTTCTCTCAGAATACAACCTGATCATTAGCCTGAATGTCTTATAGGGATTGCCAAAAGGTTTTTCCGATGGAAAACACAGCGGTAGAGGCACAGCTTGCTGTACCTTTAACCTCGGGCACAGCAAGCTGTGCCCTTACAACCGAAAAAACTTTTGGCAATCCCTATGGATGTGATTTGCTTGAAAATTTAACCTCCAGAATCCACCTTCTCACCGCCCCCCCTACCTGAACCCTTCATTTCTATTTTCCGTTCATTCTGGAGAGGTATAAACTTGTCTACCGGGGTATTTAGACAAAACAACAGGCAGAATCGTCTCTTAGGGGAAGATTTAAGGAACGGAGTGAATCCGGCCCTCGGCATCCTGCCGACAGATTAGTCTCATATCAGACCTTTTTATAGATGGGCTTATTCAGACCGGCCGATACCTTGCAACCCTTGCTCCCCGGTCTTAGATTTTCATTTAAGTGTGGCCTGATCTCCGGGTGAAAACTACGAGAAGTTGGGGGATAAATGCAGAGAACCAAACATTGGGCTTCTATCGGCTTGTTATCCCTGGGTGCCGTTACTTTCCTCGGCGGGTGCAGCAGGATACTCTTGTTCGACCCCAAAGGACCCATCGGCGAGGCGGAGCGGTTCGTGATCATTGCGGCCATCGTGCTCATGGCCATCGTCGTCATTCCCGTCTTCATCATGGCTTTGTGGTTTTCCCTGAAGTTCAGAGCTGCCAATACCCAAGCGACTTATATGCCGAAATGGAGTTATTCCGGTAAAATCGATTTTTTCATGTGGGCGGTGCCCATGGCCATTGTCACGGTTCTGGCGATCCTGGCCTGGTCCTATACCCATTCTCTGGATCCCTATAAGCCCATCCCTGCGGCCGCCAAGCCCATCAACATCGAAGCCGTATCCCTGGATTGGAAATGGCTCTTCATCTACCCGGATCAAAATATCGCCACCGTCAATCAAATCGCTTTTCCCGTCAAGGCGCCGCTCAGCTTCAAAGTCACCTCGGACACCGTTATGACTTCCTTCTTCATCCCCCAGTTGGGGAGCCAGATTTACGCCATGGGCGGCATGCAAACCCGGTTGCACCTCCTGGCTGATAAACCGGGCGTTTATGCCGGTCACAATCAGCAAATCAGCGGTCGCGGTTACGCGGACATGCATTTCCAGGCGCATGCGGTCTCCCCGGAAGAGTTTCAATCGTGGGTGCAAAAAGTCAGACAATCTCCGGAAAAGCTGGACCTGGACCGATATGAGAAGCTCGCCCAGCCGCGCGACGGCTACCACCCCGTGACCTATTTCTCTGCGGTCGAGCCTGGGCTGTTCGATTATATCATCCGCAAATTCGATCCGACTTGGGGCAAGCATTCTGGTCCTATGCACATGGGGTCCGTTTCCACCCACGCAGGGACCGCCGTGGCGGAGGAAAATTGATGTTCGGCAAGTTAAGCCTGGCGGCGATTCCGTATCATAATCTGATCACTATGAGTGCCGTAGTTGGTGCGGTTCTCCTGGGCCTGGTGATCCTGGGCCTGGTCATT
>JAKAGH010000051.1 GCA_021817645.1 Deltaproteobacteria bacterium | reverse complement strand
ACAATCCCTCCCCCAAACCCCCTTCCCCAACCCCATATATTTTTAATATCTGGGCAGGGAGGAGTGTTTAAGGTGAAAGAGGGCTGGTGTTCCCACCTTCCCTTAAGATTGTTTTATAAAAGAATTTCCTGAATCTGCAGGGCCGTATAGAGTTGCCGGTGCCCCTGCTTGCGCCGGTAATTCTTGCGGCGCTTCTTTTTATAGACCAGGATCTTTTTGCCCTGGCCCTGGCGCAATATCTGGCCCTTGACGCTGGCGTTATCCACTAAAGGCGTGCCGACCCGGACTTCCTCGCCGCCCACCATCAGCACCTGGTCCAAAACCACTTCCGCGCCCCGCTCGCCGGGCAGACGCTCCACCCGGAGAATATCCCCGGGAGCGACCCGATATTGTTTGCCGCCGGTTTGAATAATGGCGTACACTTTAGCCTCCTGCTGAAATGCCGATAGACAGTTAATAATATCTGGTTTTCCGATCTTGTCAAGGTATCCGGAGGCTCCCCGCTTAATTTTTCCTGCCGGGGATAACTGCAGAAGCCGGTAATTGACAGGAATCCCGGGCCGGATTAAGATGTCTCAAATTTGCCAGCGGGAACCAAATATGTCCTTTTTACCGTCGAAGTTAACCCCCCGGGGCTTTGTGGTCATCCACGGCCATTTTTATCAGCCGCCCCGGGAAAACCCCTGGATCGAGCAGATCGAGGTGGAAACCAGCGCCTATCCATATCATGATTGGAATACGCGCATCAATGATGAATGTTATACCCCCAACAGCTGCGCCCGTATCTTTGACAGCCAGCATCGCATCTTAGATATTATCAATAATTACGAATTCATCAGTTTCAACTTTGGCCCCACCCTTCTTAGCTGGCTGGCAGCCAAAGCCCCGCTGGCCTACCAGCGGATCCTGGAGGCGGACCGGCGCAGCCTGGCCCGGCTGGGTCATGGCAACGCCCTGGCCCAGGCATATAACCACGTCATCCTGCCCCTGGCGAGCCCCCGGGATCGGGAGACCCAGATTATCTGGGGCCTCAAAGACTTTTCCCACCGCTTTCAAAGGACGGCTGAGTCCATGTGGCTGCCGGAGACCGCGGTCAATCTCCCCACCCTGGCAGCCCTGGTGCAGCACGGCCTGAAGTTTGTCATCCTTTCGCCTTTCCAGGCCGCGCGGGTTCGGCCTTTGGCCGGCGGTCCCTGGGAACGGGTGCAGGCCCATACCCTGGACACCACCCAGGCGTACCGCTGCTACTTGCCGGACGAAGAGGCCAAACCTGCCAAGAGGCGGTATCTCGACATCTTTTTTTATAATGGCGCCGTGGCTGCGGACATCAGCTTCGGGGATCTCCTCCAGGACAGCAACCGCCTGGCCGCGCGCCTGGCGGAAGGCTTCTCCGCTGCCACAGCTCGCCCCCAGATTCTGCAGGTAGCCACTGACGGCGAGAATTACGGGCACCATAAAAAATTCGGGGAACTGGCCCTGGCCCACGCCCTGACCCAAGCCTTGCCCCAGAAAGATTTCCAGCTCTGCAATTATGCCGCGTTCCTGGAGATGGCCCCGCCCCAGATGGAAGTAGAACTTTATCTGGGCCCCACGGGGGCCGGCAGCTCCTGGAGCTGCGCCCACGGAGTGGAGCGCTGGCGCTCCGATTGCGGCTGCTCCACCGGGGGCCAGCCCAACTGGAACCAGAGATGGCGTGCGCCCCTGCGGGAGGCCTTCGATTTTTTAAATGAGCATCTGGCTGCAATCTTTGAGTCGCAGGGAGAGAAATATTTCCGGGCCCCCTGGGAGGCCCGCAACTCTTATATCCAGGTGATCCTGGAACGCAATCCCGAAACCCTGAGCCGGTTTTTTGCCCAGGAAGGAACTGCGGGCCTGAACCGGAGCGATTGGGTCCCCGCCCTGAAGCTGCTGGAGATGCAGCGCCACGCCCTGCTGATGTACACCAGCTGCGGCTGGTTCTTCGCCGACCTGGCGGGCCTGGAGACCCTCCAGGTGCTGAAATACGCGGCCCGGGCCCTGCAACTGGGCCAGAATTTCACCTCTGAGGTCCTGGAGACGCCTTTTCTGCAGCACCTGGAGCGGGCCGTGAGCAACATCCCCGCCGCGGGCAGCGGCCGGGATCTTTATCTGCAAAAAATCAAACCCCTGGTGGTGGACTTCCCCAAGGTGGTGAACCAATGGGCCATCTCCTGGCTCAAGGAACGGGAACGGCAGTGCCCAACCAATATCTACCACTTCCAGGTGGAGACCCTGGAGGTGGAGGAACAGGCGCAGGGCTCTTTGGTCATGGGCGCGGGGCGGCTCCGTCTGACCTCCGGCACTACTTTTAAGAGCCAGCTTCTCAACTTTTTTACGGTCTTTATGGGGAGCTACCTCTACCGCACCCAGATCATGCCCAGCACCGCTCTCCAAGATTTCCATACCCTGAAACAGGAACTCTTTCAAGTCCTGGAATCCACCCCCGAAGACCTGATTGCTTCCATGGCCCGGCGTCTGGGAGAACGCTATTACTCCTTCCATGATATGTTCCTGGAGGAAAAACACGAAATCTTCCAGGACCTGCTGCGCCATAATATGGAAGAAGCCCTGGCCGTCATTGCCCACAACTTTGAGGAGGCCACACCTCTACTAAAAGCCATGGCCGGAGAGGGGCTGCCCCTGCCCCGCCTCTTTCAGGCCGCCGGGGAAATTACTCTCAACCATCAGTTGGTGGAGCTCCTGAAAAAATTGGAGATAGAACCCGGTTCTGCCGGCATCGCCGAGGAACTGCTGGAATTGGTCCAGGAGGGAGCTCTCCTGGGCTTGAAACTGGAATCAATAAGAGGGGCGCAGATTCTCGGAAAGATCTTAGACCGCCATCTCCAGGACCTGGCCGCGGACTTTACCACTGCCAATGCTGCCAGTCTGAAGCAATTCGTGGGCTTGATGGGCCAGGTTCCCATCACTATGGAATTGACCGAGGCCCAAAACCGGTTCTTCACTCTGATGGAGGAACGCTTTTCCAAGCTGGCAACCCGAGCCGCGGCGGACACCAGAGCCAGGGCACTCACCCGGTTGCTCATCGACTTGGCGGAGGCTCTTTCGTTTAGCCCGGTGCGGTACTTGAAATTGCTTGCCTGAGTTTTGGGGGACAGATCGAGTGAGGAGCAGCAGTAAGTGGTAAAAAAAGGAATTTCTTTCTAGGTTTTCTACTGCTCACCGCTCATTGCTTACTAATCTCCCGGCCCTGTCCCAATTGAAGGAGGAGCAAACTATGCCCCTGATGGCGCGGGTGCAGACCGCGGTGGCGGAAACCATCCGCCTGCAGCAGCAGTTTTTACAGGAGGAGGGGGCCGCGGTGGTGGCTGCGGCCCGGATGCTGGCCGGGGCCTTGCAGGCCCAAGGCCGGGTGTTTATCTTTGGTAACGGCGGCAGCGCCGCGGATGCCCAACACCTGGCCGCGGAGTTCGTCAATCGTTTCCAGGTGGAGCGGCCGCCCCTGGCGGCCCAGGCCCTGACCACGGACACTTCCATTCTCACCGCGGTGGCCAATGATTACGATTTTAATGAGGTGTTCGCCAAACAAATCCGGGCCTTGGGCCGGGCCGGGGACGTGGCCTGGGGCATCAGCACCAGCGGCAACTCCCCCAATGTGGTCCGGGGGCTGCAGGCGGCTCGGGAGTTGGGTCTGAAAACTCTGGCCCTTTGCGGCCGGGACGGGGGGGAAGTGGCGTTGGCCGCGGATCTTCCTTTGATTGTCCGCTCCCGGAACACGCCCCGGGTCCAGGAGGTGCACATCACCATCGGCCATATACTTTGCGATCTGGTGGACTTCCAATTGTACCCGGATCAATTCGCCCCCAAGAGTGGCGCATGAAAAAACTGAACCCCCTGGACCTGACAGGCATCAAGACCTATAGTCTGAAAGACCGGCCTTCCAAAGTCAGCCGCCAGGATTTTGCCCAGCCCTGGCAGGCCGGGGGCAGCCTCCGGGAGTTTGTGGACCGGCTGCCTCGTATTCTCGCGGGCACGGCCCTGCGGGAGGTGGCCGCGGCCTGGGCCCTGGCGCGCCGGGAAGAGTATCAGGTGCTCCTGGGCATGGGCGCCCACCCGCTCAAGGTGGGGCTGAGTCCCATTATCATCGATTTGTTGCGGCGGGGCCTGATCACCGGCGTGGCGTTAAACGGCGCGGGCATCGTCCATGACGCCGAAATCGCCATGGTAGGGCGCACCTCCGAAGACGTGGACCAGGTCCTGGGGTGCGGCCAGTTTGGCATGGCCCAGGAGACCGGAGAATTCCTCAACGCCGCCATCTCCTGGGGCGCGGGACAAAACCTGGGTCTGGGAGAGGCCGTGGGCCGGCGCCTCCTGGAGTCCGATTTCCCTTATAAGCACCTGAGCCTCCTGGCTGCGGCCGCGGAATTGCAGGTGCCGCTGACGGTGCACGTGGCCGTGGGCACGGATATCATCCACCTGCACCCCTCGGTGGACCCGGAGGCCCTGGGCGCGGCCACCCATTTGGATTTTCGCGTTTTTGCGGCCATGGTCAGCCGCCTGGCCGGCGGCATGTATATCAACCTGGGCTCCGCGGTGATCATGCCCGAGGTCTTCCTGAAGGCCGTGACCCTGGCCCGGAACCTGGGTCATAAGGTGGCGCCCCTGACCACCGTCAACCTGGATTTCGTCCAGCATTACCGCCCCCTGACCAACGTGGTGCGGCGGCCCACCGCGGGAGTGGGCCAGGGCTATGCCTTGACCGGACACCACGAATTGCTCTTTCCGCTGCTGGCCGCGCTGGTGGTGGAGGAACTGGAGGGACCCCATGCCCACTGACATCGTCATCAGCGCCGGTGACCAACGCCTGGAAGGTTTTTTAACGGACACCCCCACGGCCCAGGCCCTGGCCGCAGCCCTGCCCATCACCGCCGCGGCCCATCTTTGGGGAGATGAAATCTACTTCCCGGTGCCCCAGGTGGTGGCGGACCTGGACGACACCGCGGCGGTGGTGGTAAACGTCGGCGACCTGGGCTATTGGCCCACGGGCAAGGCTTTTTGCATCTTTTTCGGCCTCACTCCGGCCAGCATCCCGGGGGAAATCCGCCCAGCCAGCGCCGTGAACCTGGTGGGCCGCGTCCTCGGCGACCCCTGCTGCCTGAAACTGGTGACGGAAGGGGCCACCGTGCGGTTTGAGAAAAAATAGTGTAAAATGGTACTTAATTGGTTCCCAAGATAGCCAAAAATGGTGCGTGAGACGCACCCTACATTAATTTTCAGAGGTTGATCCATGCCTATTTTTGAGTTTCGTTGTCAGGCTTGCGGTAATGAATTTGAAAAGCTGGTCTTTGGCAGTGACGAAGTGGAGTGCCCCTCCTGCCACCAGAAACAGGTGGAAAAGCTGATGAGCGCCTGCTCCGCCAAGGTGGGCTACAAGTTCACCGCCACCTCCAATCCCAAAGGCGCTGCCTGCGGCGGGTGTTCTTCCGGTTCCTGCAGCACCTGCCATTAAGTTACGTACCGGAGGGTAACGGAAAATTGCCCCCTGTCCTGAAAAGCTGCCAGTGGCCAGTGGCCAGTGGCCAGTAAAAGCCAAGGCATGCCGAGATTACTCCCTCTCCCCCCGCCCAGAGGATGCCCATACTCCCACCGACAAGTTGCGTGGGGAGAGGGCTGGGGGGAGGGGGGACCTTTCCAAGATTTGCGGGTGAGCCAAGGCTCATGAACAACTATCATGAATAAAAAACCGAAAACCGAAAACCGAAAACCGTCTCCTATCCGCATCGGCACCCGGGGCAGCGCCCTGGCCCTGGTCCAGTCCAACTGGGTCAAGGCTCAGATAGAGGAGCACCATCCCGGGCTGGCGGTGGAGCTGGTAATCATCAAGACCAGCGGCGACAAGCTGAAAGATGTGCCCCTGGCCCAGGTGGGCGGCAAGGGCCTGTTCATCAAGGAGATTGAAGAGGCTCTGTTTTCCGGACAGGTGGACCTGGCGGTGCACAGCTTGAAGGATATGCCTGCGTTGGTGCCCGAGGGCCTGGTGATCGCCGCGGTGCCGCCCCGGGAGGACTGGCGGGACGCGTTCATCTCCCACCATTACCCCACCTTATCCGCCGTCCCCCCGGGGGGGCGCGTGGGCACCGGCAGCCTGCGCCGCCGCGTGCAGATGCTTCACCTGCGCCCCGACCTGGAGATCGTGCCCATCCGGGGCAACGTGGACACCCGGCTGCGGAAGATGGCGGAGCAGGGCCTGGACGCCCTGGTGCTTGCGGCCGCGGGGCTTAACCGCCTGGGCTTATCCCATCTGAGCCAGGGGTTTTTATCCGCCCAGGAGATGCTGCCCGCCATCAGCCAGGGGGCCCTGGGACTGGAGACCCGGTCCGATGATGCCCGGGTGCGGGAGCTGCTCACCTTTCTGGATGACCCGGTGACGCATACCGCGGTAAGAGCAGAGCGGGCTTTCCTGGCCCGCCTGGAGGGAGGCTGCGTGGTGCCGGTGGCGGGTCTGGGCCAGCTCCAGGACGGCGTTCTCCATTTTCAGGCCCTGATCGGCGACCTGGAGGGCCGGAACCTCATCCGGGGCGAGATCACCGGGGCTCCGGCAGAAGCCGGCTCCCTGGGGCGCACCCTGGCGGAACGCCTGCTGGACCAGGGCGGCCGGGAAATCCTTTCGCAAATTTACGGGCGGCCGCTCTAATCTCATTTCTTCAGTAAATCCGCCTACTTTTCAACTCTGCTCAGTCTCTGAATGATTCTTCGCCTCCTTGACTTTTTGCCCTTCAAGTAATAAAATAAAGATGTCGATTAAAGTAGGGGGAGTAACATCATGCAGGGACGCAGGGGGATCGTCCGGCTGGCGGCCATGGCGCTGCTGGCGCTAAGCGTTTGCCTCCCGGGGAAGGCGGCGGCAGTTGACGCCGATTTCTGGAGAGGCAATGCGCCTGTTCTCTCCGCGGCAACCTCCCCCTCTCCCCTGGATGCCCAGACGCTGGGCGAAAGGCCCGCGCCTCCTTCCTCCAAGCTAAAAATGCTGGCCCCAGGCCTGGGACCGGAAGCCGAGCAGCCAGGCACCACCTCCCTGAACCTGACCAATAACCTGCAGATGAACATTTCTTTCCTATATAACCGCGCCAGCTCCGCCCTGGATCCGGGGCGCCATAGCGACTCTCTGCCACTGTTTCACTACTCCATGGATTATCGTCTCCTGCCCAACTTCAAGGTAGGTCTGAGCGGCTATCTGTATTATCCTCATGGCGAACAGAGTTACTCCTCGAACTTGTTGAACCGGCCCTTCGGCGACCGGGTGATGGGTCTGGGTCCGGGGATTAAATACGATCTGGGCCGGTGGAGTTTTGTGGTCAAAAGCCAGGTGGAAACCGGCGCCCGCGACCAGCGCGATATGCAGAACTGGCTCCGGGTGTGGTACGCGTTTTAATACCGTTTGGTTTTTGGTTTTTCGTTTCTCGGTATAGTCATAAACCTTCTTAAAGTCCCTGCAACGTGCGCTTTTCCTCCCCACTGATTCCCGGCCGTTTTCTCCGCCGCCGGCAACGTTTTCTGGCCGAAATTGAACTGGCTGACGGCAGTCCGGTCTGGGCCCACGTGCCCAACACCGGGGCGCTGCGGGGCTGCGCCTCGCCGGGCCAGGAGGTTTTGCTGACCCAGGACGGCCGCCCCGGGCGGAAGACTCAATTCACCTGGCGCTTCGTCAAGGGGCCGGAGGGCTGGATCTGCATCGACACCCTGGCCCCTAACCGGCTGGTGGCCGGGGCCCTGGCCGGGCCCGGCCTCCCGGGTATTCCCCAGCCCCTTAAGGTGCGGCCGGAAGTCTCCCTGCCCCAGGGGGGCCGCCTGGATTTTGTCCTGGATTTGGGGGGGAAAATAGCTTTTTTGGAAATTAAAAGCGTCACCTGGGTGGAAGAAGGCGTCGCCCTTTTCCCGGATGGCGTGACGGCCCGGGGCCGCCGTCACCTGCAAGAGTTGAGGTCCCTGGCGCGCCAGGGCCATGAGGCCTGGCAAATCTTCGTGGTGCAGCGGGAAGATGCCCGGGTTCTTAAGCCCGCGGCCGGGTTGGACCCGGCTTATGCCCGGGAACTGGCCCTGGCCGCGGCACATGGGGTAAAAATTTTGGTTATCCAAGAAAAGGTGGCGCCCCCGGAAATTAATCTTGCCTCTACCCTGCCCTTTGATTTATCATAAGCACCCGGTACCCCGCGCCACCAAATCCATGCTTTTGAAAGCCAAATTCCTTTAGAGTCAGAAACGATGAATGCAGCCGCCCTCAACAACAATATCCGGGTATTTACCGGCAACGCCAACCCGGAATTGGCCCGGAAGATTTGTGATGGACTCTCCACGACCCTGGGACAAGCCCTGGTCACCACCTTCAGCGACGGCGAAATCCGGGTGGAGATCGGGGAGAACGTCCGGGGCCGGGACGTCTTTTTGATCCAGCCCACCTGCCCGCCGGCCAACCATAACCTGATGGAACTGCTGGTTATGATCGACGCGGTGAAAAGGGCCTCCGCCCGGCGCATCACCGCGGTCATTCCCTATTTCGGCTATGCCCGCCAGGACCGGAAAGTGGCCCCCCGGGTGCCCATCACCGCCAAGCTGGTGGCGGATCTCATCTCCACCGCCGGCGCCCACCGTGTCCTCACCATGGACCTGCACGTGGGCCAGATCCAAGGTTTCTTCAACATCCCGGTGGACAACCTCTACGGCTCTCCCATCATGATCCCGTATATCCGGGAGAACTTTCAAGACGACCTGACCATCGTCTCTCCGGACGCCGGCGGCGTACCCCGGGCCCGGGCTTATGCCAAGAGGTTGGCCGCGACCCTGGGCTTGATCGACAAACGCCGGGACGCGCCGGGCAAAGCCAAGGCCTTGAACCTCATCGGCGAAGTCCTGGGCAAAGAAGTGGTCATCATGGACGACATCATCGACACCGGGGGCACCTTGTCGGAAGCCGCCAAGGTGATCATGAGCCGGGGCGCGCTCAGCGTCAACGCCTGTTGCACGCACGCAGTGCTTTCGGGCCCCGCGGTGGACCGGGTTTCGGAAGCTCCCATGAAACGCCTGGTGGTCACCGACACCATCCCCTTAAGCGAGCGGGCCCAGCAGTGCTCCAAGATCGTGCAGCTCTCCGTGGCCAATATCTTCGCCCGGGCCATCCTCAATATCCACCGGGAAGACTCCATCAGTTCTTTGTTTGAAATCCATTTTTAGATCTTAAGGAAAGGTTCTGCGGCAGGGTTATGGTCCGGAGGGGCGCACCAGCGTGTGCGCCCACCCAGGGCGGACACCTGCGTCCGCCCCTACGGCTTCATATCTGTTTGTTGGTATTGATGGTGCGGAAACGCACACTAGGGAAGCTTCATCAGGGGCAAAACCCCGCCCTGCCGCTTCTGCTCCCAGGCCCGCCGGATGACTCCGGCAGTAAATTCAGGCAGGCCATGCCGGTCTAATTCCGCCAGCGGGGTAAACCGGGCGTCAGTGACATCCGAATCAGGGCGTAAGGCCCCGGCCTCGTAGTCGCAGAGAAAGTCCACCAGCACATAGTGGTAAGGAATGCCGCCTTGGGGGTCCCGGTAAATCCGGTCCAAAACCGCGCTGATCCCCAGGATACGCACGGCAATCCCCACTTCTTCCGCCAATTCCCGCCGCAGGGCCTCCTCCAGGGTTTCCCCCAATTCCACCAGGCCCCCGGGGAGGCTCCAGGAACCCAAGGCCGGCTCCTGGCCCCGCAGGACCAGGAGGACCTCTTCTCCCCGGAAGATGACGGCCCCCACGCCCACGAGGGGTTGGTCAGGATAATGTCTTTTGATTTGGGTTACCTCTGATATGAGCGGCTGAAGAGTCAGGAAGTAATTGCTGTCAGCTTATCAATCTTTGGCTGATAGCTGAAGCTGAGATGGCTGATAGCTCCTCTCCCCATCTCACATTTCTACCCGCAAAGACCTTTTCACCCGGATCGCGGCCGCGCCGCCCACTGGACAGACATGTTCGCATTGGCCGCAGCCGTTGCAGCGGTCCTCGTGCACTACCGGCAGTTTCACCTTGACCTTTTCTCCCTTGAGGTTCGGGACTTCCTGTTCGATGAAGGTGATGGCTTTGGGAGAGATCGGGCAGTGTTCTTCGCAGACCAGGCAATCGGTCCCTTCGGTGTAGGGGATGCAACGGCTGCGGTTGATGAACCCGATCCCCAGGATCGAGGCCTGTTTCTCGGCCAGGGGCAGGGAGGGTATGGCCCCAGTGGGGCAGATCTGGCCGCAGAGGTTGCAGGAATGGACGCAGTATCCCATACGGGGAATCAGCCTGGGGGTATATATCCCTTCCAGGCCGGCTTCCCAGAGCACGGGTTGCAGGCCGTTGACGAGGCAGACCTTCATACATTCCCCGCAGCGGATACAACGACTGAGGAACGCACCTTCATCCTGGGCCCCGGGGGGCCGGATCAGGTATTCATCGGGACGCCGGGCCAGGGACCCCAGGCGCAGCAGGGGCACCGCGGCCACACCTGCGGCCAGGGAGGTGATCACCTGGCGGCGGCCCAAGTCCAGGGGCGCGCGGGGGGCCTTGGAAAGCCAGGTGAATTGGACCCGGTCTCCCTTTTCGCATTTATCCAGACAGCTCAGGCAGAGCTGGCATTCGGCGCCCAGATGGCGGGAAGGTTTTCCCGGGGCAAAGGCCGCCATTTTACAGATCTGGAGGCAGTCGCCGCAGTCGGGGCAGAGCGCGGTGGGCCGCCGCCTCAGAAGGGCGAAGCGGGCCAGCAAGCCGTAAAGGGCCCCCAGCGGACACAAAGCCCGGCACCAGAAGCGCCGGTCGACCCGTTCCGCGGCCACCACCAGGGCAAATAGCGCCAGGGTGAGAAAAGGCAGCAGGTAGACCAAGGGTTTGAATGGTAGCAGCACTGCTTTGAGGCCCTGATAGACCGGTTCGCTCAAATAGGTGAGGGGCGGTCCGAGGCGATAGAAAGTGAGGCCCGCTTTTTCCACGCCGTAGCCGAACGCGGGATAAAAGACAATGGCCAGGGAGCGGTACAGCAGGGAGAGGGGGTCAAACAGCCCCACCAGGTTCAGGGAAAAGGGCGCGGCCACCAGGAGGCCAATAAGCAGATAGTATTTGCCCCGGCGCCAGCGCGCGGCCACGCCCTTATCCTCCCGGGGCCGGAAGAGCAGGCGGCGGCAGCCGTCCAGGGCCGTGCCCATGGGGCAGACCCAGCCGCAGAAAAAGCGGCCCAGGACCAGGGTCAAGGCCACGAACACCAGGGACCAGCAGAGTCCGGCCACCCAGGGGCTGAACGCCAGCAGATGGACGGTAAAAATCAAAGGGTCGAAGCGGAAGAAGAGGTCCACCGGCCAAGACAAAACATCTTTGCCCACGTATTCGGCCTTGAGAAAGAGAAAAACAAAAAGGGCGAAAAAGAAGAGTTGGGAAAAACGCCGCAAGTTAAGCCAGCGGCGGAAAGAATTTGCTTTGGATTTCATGATTTTGTTTGCTCAAAGTCATTTGCCTTGAATAGTTCAAGGTTCAAAGTTCAAGGTTAAAGAGAGTGCCGGGCGCATGCCCTATAAAAAGCCCACCTTTTAGGACTTAAGGGGTGGGCCAACGGTTCATACGGCACCTGTTCACTTCATAATTATCGCAAAATCTCCCGGAAAATGCCTTGGAGAAATGTTATTTTTCTCTGATTTTCATTAGTTTCAGGCGAAGAGCGCGGCTGGAGGGCAGTGAGTTGCATCAACTTCTGGAGGTGGTTTGCGGTATAAAGAGATCGCCAGGCGAAGCAGAGCTTCGCACCCAGGGCGTTCCCAAGCAGAGCTTGGGAACGAGGGAAGAAATCATGAAGATGCGTATGGCGGGCGTCCTCGCCCGCCTCGGTATGCAGCACAGGCTGGAAAGGCTGGGCCACTAAACTTGATCTCAATATTATTGCGTCTTGCTTTGCGCCTGGGCGTCTTTGCGTAAGGCCAATCTTTTCGGAACGGTGATGATCAATCGCGACCTTAACCACCCAGGACTTTGATTTTATTCAGGTCCATCTCGCCCCGGCCCGCTTCATAGGCTTTGGTGATATAGCCGATGTCTCCGGGTTTCAGTCCAAAGAGGCCGGTGCCGTAAGCGTCCAGGGCCACGGGATCGGTCCCGGCGAAAACCAGGTTTTTCACTTCCACGTCTTCTTTCTTACCTCCGGAGGGGCCGTTGCGCATCAGGATGCGGGTGGCGTCCAGGATATGCAAATCCGGGCGCAGGATCAGGTTCATATCGGCGATGTTCTGGTGCAGGCCCACATGAATCCGGCCCCGCCAGCCGCCGATGGCCCCCATCATGTTTTTCAGGCACATGGTGACGCGGGATTCCGCGTGCTGTTTGGCGATGGGGATGTTGATGAAGCGGTCGGCTTCCAGGATGTCCTTATAGAATAGCCATTTCTTCAGGGCCTTGGCCCCTTCCACCTTCAATTCCACGAAGCGGCGCTCATCCACGAACTCCACCACCGCCCGGGGGTCTTTGAGGCCCTCCACCGCGTCCTGGATACCGCTGTTCTTGTAGGCCTTACGGGCGTCATGGCAGGTGTGGTCCAGGACCTTTACCTTCTTGGCCCCCGCGTCCAGACAGAGTTGCACCACCTGGCGCACCACGTCCGGATGGGCATTGGCCGCCAACTCCGGGGTCCGGTCCCAGGCCATGTTGGGCTTGACCACCACTACTTCCCCGGCATTGACGAATTTCTTCATCCCCCCCAGGGCCTCGATGGCCTCCCCGGTGATCTGGGCGTAGTTGGTCCCCTGGACCTTGGCCAAGAGGGGCTGGGGCTTTTCCTTGGGAGCCATGGCCCACATGTCCCGGGGCATGACCATACCGGCCCCGGCCGCGGTGCCCAGGGTCGCCAATTGCTTGAGAAACTCCCGCCGTTGCATGGAGCGCCTCCACTTTCTTTTGGATATAATCTAGTCTAAACAGCGCCCGGTGGGTTTGCAAGTTTTTCTTGACACGGGGCAGGAATCCCATTATGACTTTGTAGTCAGTTAACTGACTGT
>JAKAGH010000378.1 GCA_021817645.1 Deltaproteobacteria bacterium | reverse complement strand
TCTGGCCTTGACCAGGACAAAATTACCGCATCCCGGGCACCAGGCCGACTCTATGCCTTCATACAAATCTATCGGCAGCATGGCTCTCTCAGATAAAGCCCCAGGGGCTAAAAGTATAGCATAACTGTTTTGGTTTTGTTAAGAAAAGATTTATATCACCGGGGCCAGGTCCCGGAGGATATATTCCGGGGTAAAGGGCGCGCCGTCATATTTCAGCATTAGGTGATCCGCCTTGATCCCAGTCTCCTGGCGCAGCAGCCGGTTAAGCTGGCCGCTGGCGTTCATCTCCACCAGCACCAGTTTCTTGCTCCCTTTCAGGGCCGCGGCCACCGCCGCCTGGGGGAAGGGCCAAAGTTCGCTCAGATGCACCATGCGGGCCGGGGTCTGGTCCGCCTTAAGGAGCGCCACCGCCTCCTGCACCGGCCCCAGGCTCGAGCCCCAGCACATTAAAGTCAGAGGCGCATCCGGGTCCCCCGCCGTGGTGATCCCTCCCAGTTCCTGCTCCAAGGCTTGCAGCTTGCGCAAGCGCTTATCGTGCATCTTGACCCGCACCTCCAGGTCCTCGGTCAGGTGCCCGTCCGGGGTATGTTCGTCGGAGTCGGCCACCACCAGTTCCGGTCCGAATCCCGGCAGCCGCCGGGGCGAGACGCCGTCCGGCGTATAGGCATAACGCTCGTAAGGCGTCGCGGCCGGGCCCGTGGTCAAAGCCCGGTCCACCTGGATCTCCGGGAATTCTCCGGGGAGTTGGGTAAATTGGGTGTCCGCGAAATACTGGTCAGTGAGCAGAAATACCGGCACTTGATAGCGGTCGGCCAGATTGAGGGCCTTGGCCATGAGCGTAAAGCCCTGGGCCGGCGTGCCGGGGGCCAACACCGCCCGGGGGGAATCATCTTGCCCGGCGTAGAGGACGAATCCCAGGTCTCCCTGGGACGTGCGGGTTGGAAGACCGGTGCTGGGGCCGGGACGCATGGACATCACGATCACCAATGGGGTTTCCGTCATGGCCGCCAGCCCCAGGGCCTCGGTCATCAGGCAGAAACCGCCGCCGGAGGTTCCCGTCAGGGACCGGGCCCCGGTATAGGAGGCGCCGAGGGCCAGATTGATGGCCGCGATTTCGTCTTCGGCCTGCTCCACCACCACGTTATAGCGGGGAGCCCGCTGGGCCACGGCGTTCAGCAGGCTGGTCCAGGGGGTCATGGGATAGCCGCTGATGAACTGCAGTCCCCCGGCCAAGGCACCCAGGGCCATGGCTTCATGACCGTTGATCAATAGCCGGGGGCCCGGCGGCGGAGTAATCCCGGCCAGGGAGAAGCTGAACTTCAGGCCCGCGCCCTGCTCATAACCCCGGGTGGCGGCCTGGACGTTCCACTCCACCACCTCAGACCCCTTGTCCCCAAAAGTCTCTTTTAAGAGGGCTATCAGGGGGTCCAGGGACGCCCGGAGCAGCCCCAGGGCCGCCCCGCAGGCCCCGGCGTTCACCGCGATCTCGGCTTTGCCCGCGGCCCCGGGCAACAGGCTCTCCGGTGTCAGGGCCAGGGCAGGAATATCCCCGGGGACTTGCTTCACCTCGGAGGCATCGTAGATGATGAGCCCCTGGGAGAGAATTTCCGGCCGATGCAGGTCCACCGTCTCCTGGTTCAGGGCAATGAGGAGGTCCACTCCTTCCCGGGAAGAAACGAGCCGCTGGTCCGCCACGCGCACGGTGTTGAACAGGTGGCCGCCCCGGATGCGGGATTCGTAACTCTGAGCCGCCAGGACCCAGCAACCCTGGCGCATCAGGGCCTTGGCCAGGGGCGCGGTGATGGAGTGCACGCCCTGGCCGGCGGTGCCGCCGATGAGGATGTTCAGGTCAATGGGCATAAGAAAGCCACCCCCGATCAATCTTTGAATAAATGCTAATCATCGCCAAGGAAAAATAAAGATATCCCGGGAAATTGTTCAGGAGAGATTACGGGGCGATCCCGTCCGCCTGGAGCCGTTCCCGGAGGAACTGGCCCAGCAGAGCCTGCCCCACCGGTTGCAGGTGGGTTTCGTTCTGGTAATACAATCTTTGCCCTTGGCGTTCCTGGGCCCGGAATAAGGGCAGGGGGTTCAAGACCTTGAGGTCCGCGGCGGCCAACTCTTGTTGCAGCCGGGTCACCAAGGGGTAATCATCCCGGTGCAGCCCCTGGGGATCGCGCACCCGCGCTCCCAACTGTTGCAAATGGTTCAGATAGAAATCGTTCACCTGGCCGGCGTCGGGGATTACCACCACGTATTTGCGGCACTCCGGCACCGCATAACCGGCCAGCTTTTTAATGCCGTCGCTGAGGGTCGCCACATCCCGGGCCCGCTCCCCCCTGGCCAGGACCGTGTCCTCCAAATTATCGGGCTCGGCCCGGGTGTAAATCGTCACGCTTTCGGGGTAGGTGGCGGGAGAAAAAGGCGGATCCGCATTCTGCTGCCCATTGGCGCCGGGGTGGCTCAGCAATTGCCCCAGCCGGTAGTTGGCGAAGGTCAGGGACCGCAGGCCCAGATAACTGCACATAAATCCGTACACGTAGCGGGGCAGGCTCATGGTCCGCCAGTTCAGGGGCCGGCGGATATCCTGGAGGTCGTTGCCCACATAGACCTGGTAAATAAACACCTGGGGTTTAAATTTCCGGAACCGGCGGGGAGCGGTATACCGGGCTTCATAAATGCCAGTGCCGGATACTGCGGCGTTGATCACCCGATAGGCAGGAAGCCATGATCTCAGGGAATCCACCCAGGTTTCATGGGGCGGGCAGACTGAAAAGGAATCGCCCATGACCAGGAGGGTCTTCCGGCTGGATGGTTTCAGGTCCGCGGGGCGATTGTTGAACCTGAGCTCCGGCTGGTAGAAATCCAGCAGCTGGTGGCGGTAAATGAATTCAAAAACCAGGAGCAAACCAGCGAGACAGAAGAGGAGATAGGCCCCGAAGAAAAGGATTCGTTTCATCATCTCAGAAGAAAATATCGCGCACTGCCGCCAGGTTTTCACCCATTGGTCATTCTATATCTCCAATTAATTGGATTTATTGAATATTTTTTAAGTAATAGCGCCGGCTTTTCTAAAGAAATCCAAGAGATATAAGCTATGATAGACGCCAATA
>JAKAGH010000377.1 GCA_021817645.1 Deltaproteobacteria bacterium | reverse complement strand
TGTCTGCAGCGGAAATTTTTGTTCCTTCACAAATGACGGCGGCCCCAGATAGACCTCGATATTGCCTTGCCCAGTCTTGAGAATTAACCCATGGACCGCTAAGCCGGGTAGAGACCGCCAGCTGCCCGACCCATAACTTTCCAGGCTCTCGATCTGGCCGGTAATGGTGGTGGCCTTGCTCATATTGAACCTGGGAGGAGTACGTCGTTTCGAGCCCCCGCCCGGGCCGCGCCCATCCTTGCCATCCATCGGCCCCCCCATACCTCCACCCCGCATGAGACCACCCATACCGCCGCCTTGCCCCACGCCGCCAGGTTGGCCCCACACCTGGGAGGTCATGGCCAGCATCATGATGAGAAGCAGGCAGGTTAACCGGGAACTTGGCGGTCCCAATAAAAATTTAGGCATTATTTAATCCTCCTGGGGAATTGGCCCTGCTTGCTAAACCCCGCAGATAATTGCCCTGGCGTTAAAGAAACTGTATTAGGGGATTTTGCAGAAAATATGGAGGTAATATGAAATGATTGTGTAAGGGATGGCGCGTTTCACCCAGCATCTGATCTGACTGTCAGACGATAAGAACCGGCCCCAGCAATCTACCCCTTAGAACACACTATCTAAAATAGGCAAATTTACCTATTGACAGAAAATTGATATGAACCTACGTTCACGGGAAGAATGTCATTTTGGGTCTTCCGCTACTCCCAAAAACGTGGTTGCGGTTAGCAAAACTGCACCTTTCCCTCAGGCCTCGGACAGAAGTGAAAACAGGAGTATTCAAAATGAAGAAAAGAATTTTGGCTGGATCTCTGATGGTTTTTTTGGTGCTGACAGGGACCGCGGCTTTGGCGCAGGTGGCCGCAGATATCCAAAAATTTCCCCAGTGCAAATTCTGCGGCATGGACCGGCAGAAGTTTGCCCCTAGCCGCATGTTGACCGAATACACCGATGGTTCTGCGTTCGGCGCCTGCAGCATTCATTGCGCCGCGGTCGATCTGGCGCAAAACATCGATAAGACGCCGAAGACCATCCAGGTGGCGGACAATGGCACCAAGAATTTGATCGAAGCCGAAAAGGCTTACTGGGTAATCGGCGGGACCAAACCCGGGGTCATGACCAAGCAGGCGAAGTGGGCCTTTGCCGACCAAAAGGCCGCGGCCGCGTTCATCAAAGAGAATCAGGGCAAGCTGGCCTCCTTCGATGACGCCATGAAGGCGACTTACGAGGATATGTACGCCGACACCAAGATGATCCGGGAAAGGCGGGCCAAGAAGAGGATGATGCATCAGGGCCAAAAACCATAGAAGCCATTTATAAAACCTCAAAATGTCCTAAACTGTCATTCTGAGCGCAGCGAAGAATCTAGTATTTTCGAAACGTTGAGATCCTTCACTGAGGTCAGGATGACAGAAAGCGAGGTTTTGAAGTCGCTTCTAGAATGGCGTCCCAAGAATGCCTTACATAACTTGCCCGGTCTTTCTCCCTCCCCCTTCGAGGGGGGAGGGAAAATTATCGGGCATATGCATAGGTGATATTTTGTAGCTTATTTCTGGGACGCCACACTAGAAGAAGTTGCGGATTAAGAATAGTTCGAGTGGACTTCAACCCTACGGAGATTTCTCGGGGGATTAATGATGGGTTTGCGCCTGATTATCGCGGCCGTGTTATTGACCGCCACCGCTTCCCTGGCGGCCGAGATTAAGCCGTCCACCCCGGCCGCCGGGGATAAATGCCCGGTATGCGGCATGTTTGTGGCCAAATATCCGGATTTTTTGGCGGAAATAGTCTTCAAAGATGGCTCTCATGCCTTCTTTGACGGGGTCAAGGATATGATGAAATATTACTTCGACCTGCCAAAATACCACCCGGCCAAACAGCAGGGAGATATCGCCGCCATTTTTGTCAATGATTACTACACCCTGACGCCGACAGACGGATTAACTGCCTACTATATCGAGGGCAGCGACGTTTACGGGCCCATGGGGAAGGAATTGATCCCCTTCAAGGCGGAAGCCGAGGCGAAAGACTTCATGAAAGATCATGCGGGCAAGTTCTTATACCGGTTTAACGGCATTACTCCGAAAGTGCTGAAGCCGCTTGATTGATCGAGGGGAGGAAAGAATTGACACCCCCGGATTCCCCGAAAGCGGCTGCGCCCACCTGGTCCCGTTATCGAGCTCAGGAAGCCTCTCCCGCGCCTGCCAAGCGCGGGGTTTATCCTTGGAGGAAAGCCGACAAATTCCTGCTGTTCATCCTGGGCAACCTGCTGCTGCTGGCCTTGATGTTCGCGCATGCGCACGTCCGGAGCCGGGCGGCGCTGCCTGAGCTCCAGGCGGTGGCCCGGACCGTCCAGTATCTGGGCCTCACCGATCTTTGCCTCTTCACGGAAGCGCCCCACACCCGGCACCCCTCCCAGATCGATGGGCACGGGCCTTTTCAAAGTCATCCCCTGGCGTTGGAATATTTCCCCTCCGGGGCCCTCTTCCCTCCCCCGAAATGAGGCGGTAGCCAGATGCGCCATTTTTTTGAGAAACAGCGGAACATCCTGGACTTCACCCTGTCTTCCCTGCTGCGGCGGCGGGGCAAGAACCTGGCGCTGATTGTCGTCTATACCCTGGTAGTTTTCACCCTGGGGTCGGTGATGTTCTTCACCCAGGCCATCAAAAACGAAACTACCATTATCCTCAAGGATACCCCGGAGATCATCGTCCAGCGGCTGGTGGCGGGGCGCCATGAGCTCCTGCCCCTGGATTACCTCCAAAAGATCAAACAAATCCGGGGGGTGGGCCCGGTCAAAGAGCGTCTCTGGGGCTACTATTTTGATCCGGTAACCCGGGCCAACTTCACCATCATGTCCAGTCCTCTCTGTGAGCGGGGCGTCATCCTCGGCCAGGGATGTGCGGATATCCTCAAGGCGAAGCAGGGCAGCATTATCTCCATCAGAGACCATACGGGGTTTTATAAGCACTTCAATGTCAGGGGGGTCTTCGGCCACGATTCGGCCCTGGTAGCCGCGGATTTGATTTTGATCTCCGAGGAAAACTTCCGCCAGTTGTTCGGGATTCCTGACGGCAAGGCCACCGATCTGGTGGTGACGGTGCGCAATAAAAAGATCGGA
>JAKAGH010000376.1 GCA_021817645.1 Deltaproteobacteria bacterium | reverse complement strand
TGGCAATCACCGGTCCGGGCTCCCGCACGTAGTCCATGAAGCCCATGACCACGGCATAATCGAAGGTTTCCTGCAGGGGATAAGTCAAAAAATCCGCGACTTCAAAGCGGCAGCGGTCGGCCACCCTGGCCTGCTCGGCCCGGGCCCGGGCCAACTCCAGCATCCCCGGGGCAAAGTCCAGACCCAGGACCTGGACCGCCCCCCTCTGGGCCAGGGCCACCGCATAATGACCCGGGCCGCAGCCCACGTCCAGCACTTTTTTGCCGGCAATGGGGGTGCAGCCCTTGAGGGTCTGCTCATACCGCAGCTTCATGCTGCGGCGCCAGCAGGTATTGATGAGCCGGTTGAGCCAGGTGTTGCGGGTGCCATAGATGGCATCGAAATCCCGGGCATAGGCCTGAAAAAATTCCGAGGTGCGGTCTGCGGTAACCGGCATGCGTCAATTCCTCAATACGATATTTCAACTATACCGATAACTTATTGAATGGATACGAAAAAGAAAAATAATTTCCCCTCACCCTAACCCTCTCCCCGGAGGGGAGAGGGAATAAAGGCTCCCTCTCCCCTCCCAGCGGGAGGAGAGGGCTGGGGTGAGGGGGGTGGCAGCTATTTCCGCCAAATTTCCCTGGACTCATTTACTCAAGAGAGTCCCCAAAATCCTCCAGGAAGCGGGCAAAGCTGGTAACGGGAAAATCTTGCAACACGCGGCGAATTTTCCCCTCCATGCTCCTGAGCCCTACATAAGATTTAAACCGCCGCCCCAAATTCATGGGCAGGCGGGGATGGTCCGGGTCGATTTCCCGGGGATGGGCGTAAAAGACCGCGGGCCGGCCCTCCTGGAGCACCCGCCGGGTCATCAGCCGCACCAGGGGATAAGGAAAGAGGCGGAGGTAACCCCCGCCGAAAAAACATCTGGGCTTACCGCCTACCTCCGTCACGGTGACGGGGAACTCCAGCAAGGGGCCGGACGGGGTCTGCACCCGGTAAGGGCCATATCGCCCCGATTGCAGGCCGCCGTGCCCCCGCGCCGCAGGGAATACGGAGGAATCGTACGCATAACCGGCTTTCACCAGTTCTTCAAAAAACCATGGGGTCTCCTGGGTCACCGAAAAACCCGGGCCCCGGTATCCCTGCACCGGCTGACCGAGGATATCTTCCAGGAGCAGACGGGCCCGGCGGACGTCCTCAAAAAACTCACCCGGGCTCTGCTCATATACCAGCCGGTGCCCGAAGCCGTGGGAGGCCACTTCGTGCCCTTGAGCCGCGGCTTCCCGCACCAGTTGAGGGAATCGCTCCGCCACCCAACCCAGGAAAAAACAGGTAATCTTCACCCCGGCTGTAGCAAACAGGTCCAGGAGACGCCGGAAATTGGCCTCCACCCGGCTGGGGAGGCGCTCCCAGGCCTCGATGGCCGGGGCTCCCACATCCAGGATATGGAACCAGTCCTCAACATCCACACTGAAGATGACGGGCATCATGGTATTTGCCGCTAAGGTTTGCGGCCGCGCACCAGCCCCAGGCCGTCGATGGTGACATTATGTTGGATGGAGATATCGGTGAAGCCCGCGGCGGCCAGCCACTCCCGGTGCTCTGTCTCCGTGTAGGATTGCCCGGCATCGTAGAGATTCAGGAAGACGAGGCTGAAGCCGATGGACGCAGGCGGCCCCAGGCGAGTGTCCTCCATGATGCTGCCCACTATGAAGATTTCGCCGCCCGGTTCCAGGGCCTGGTAAATATTTTCTATGACCTTTTGGGCCTGGGCCCCGGGCAAAACCTGGAGCAAGGCCCGCAGCACCGCGGCGTCGTAGCGCCCTGCGGGCGGCCGCGCGGTGAGGTCCACCGCAGCCACCTTGATTCGCTCGGTCATCCCGGCTGCGCCAATGAAGCGAGTGGAAATTGTGGCCACTTCGGGCAAATCGGCCACCGTGCCGGTAAGATCCGGGTAAGCTTCGCAAATGCCGATGCAGACGCCGCCGGTGCCGCCTCCCGCGTCCAGCAGGCGCTGCCACCGGGAAAAATCAATGAGCCCGGCCAATTCCCGGCCGGCCCGCAGACTGCTGGGGTATTGGCCTTGAAAATAGCTCGCCAGTTGCTCGGCCGGCAACGCCAGCCAGTCGAGCTTGGCCTGGGGTTGGCCCGCGCGGACGCTGGCCGCGGTCTGAAAAGTAGCCTGCCACAATTTCTTATAGAAGCCGTGCAATCCCCCCAGATATTGGGGACGGCCGCGCACCAGGAAGGCCTGGGACTCGGCGGTGTTGGTGAAAATCCCGTCCTCCACGGTCAGCAGCCCCGCAGTCACCAGAGCGTAGAGCAGAGGCGACAATTTTGTAACTTGCACCCCCAGGGATTGCGCCAGGGCATCGGCGTCCAAAGGGCCGTCTTTGAGAGGAGTGAAAACGTCCAGTTCCATCCCCGCGACCATGGCCAGGGATTGGTAGACCCCGTAGACATTGCGCATGATGGTGGTGGGGGTGGTCTCTTGATCGCGGTTAATGCCCATGAGTTCCTTCTGACTGAGGCCGAACAATTAGCTATGCCCCACCCGGCCGGGGTGGAGCGATCCCATTCTTTGATGCAGGAGTTGCGGAAAAGACCATACCAAAAGTCCTAATCTAATCTATCGAGACCACTGGCCCCTAATCCCTTCTCTACGCCTCTACCCGATGGCTCAGGGCCTCTTTCAAGGTCTGCTGGTCGGTGTATTTGATGTCGCCGCCCATGGGCAGGCCGTAGGCGATGCGGCTCACCTTCACGCCCAGGGGCTTCAGTTCCTGCCCCAGGTAGGTGGTGGTGGCCTCCCCTTCCAGGCTGGGGTTCAGGGCCAGGATCACTTCCTGAATTGCCTCGGCGCGGACCCTGTCTAAGAGTTCCCGGATGCGCAAATCATCCGGCCCCACCCCTTCCAGGGGAGAAAGCAAGCCCCCCAGGACGTGGTATTGGCCCCGAAACCACCCCACCTTCTCCAGGGCCAGCAGGTCCCCGGGGTCCGAGACCACCAGGAGTTGACCGGTACGGCGTTCGGGATCGGCGCACAAAGGGCAGAGTTCCGCGTCCGCAAACGCGTAGCAGCGGCGGCAGAGCCGAATCTTTTCCTTTAATTCCAGCAACGCCTGAGCCAG
>JAKAGH010000375.1 GCA_021817645.1 Deltaproteobacteria bacterium | reverse complement strand
CCACCAACTCGCCCAGTTTTCCATCCGAAATTTTGCCGGTGCCGAAGGT
Organism: Deltaproteobacteria bacterium; assembly: GCA_021817645.1. Taxonomy (GTDB): domain Bacteria; phylum Desulfobacterota; class Desulfobaccia; order Desulfobaccales; family 0-14-0-80-60-11; genus SURF-52. The sequence continues at coordinate 3,074 of JAKAGH010000375.1, read as the reverse complement.
CTCCACCTGCACGCTCACTGGCTGGGAAAAACCGATGGAGTAGCTGAGCTGCACTTCGCACTCATCCGCCAGCCCTGCGGCCACCACATTTTTGGCGGCATAACGGGCGGCATAAACCCCGATCCGGTCGATGCGCAGAGGGTCTTTGCCGCTTAAAGCGTTGGCGGTCTGCCGAGCGTAATCCCCATAAGTGTCCACGTCGTTTTTCCGGCCGGTGAGTCCCGAATGGACCGCGGGGCCGCCGATCATGAGATTTTCAATGGGGTTGATGGCGATCATGGTTTTATCATCCGGCCGGATGGCTTCATCCGCGAACGCCGGCAGGATCACCGCCTCCAGGATATCCTGGTGCAACCTCTGGGGGCTTATCTGGTAGTCGACACCCTTGGAACTGCTCACCACCAGGGTCAGGCTATGAATACGGTAAGGCTGCCGATGCCGATATTCCACCCCCACCTGGGATTTGCCGTCCAGGGAGAGATAAGGGACCGTTTTTTGTTTCTGGGCGGCAATAATCTGTCGCGTCAGTTTGTGGGCCAGCCAGATGGGCAGGGGCATCAGCACCGCAGTCTGGCGGCAGGCAAACCCGAAGACCGTGGCTTGTTGCCGGACGAGGATTTTATCAATTTCTGCTTCCGTCAGTTTCCCTTCGTTGAAATATAAATCCGCCGCAGGCGGATATTCCTGGAGGCTGGTGAGGACGCTTGCGGTTTGAGGATCGAAATCGGGCCGCCGGTAGCCGATTTGACTGATGACTTTCTTGGCCAGGGTGGGAATGTCCGCTTTGACTTCCGAGGCGAACCGGGCGGCAATGAAGAGAATGGAGGTGGAGATGGCGCATTCGGCCCGCACCCGGGCATAGGGGTCCTGGGCCAGGAAATGGTCCAGAATGGCATCGCTGATCTGATCGCAGATTTTATCCGGATGTCCTTCTGTGACGGATTCTGAAGTGAACACGAAATCTTTTTTCATCAGGAGACTCCCACGGCAGCCGCCCAGAATTTTAGGCACCTCCGGACGCAGGTTAGGCTGATTTCACAGTTTAATGGGCAGGGCCAGGAGGATTTCCATCCCCCCGAGGCCCATGAGGAGCATCCCGGAGGCCACCCAGGTCCATTTGCCCTGCCAGCGGACGCCGATATTAGCCCCGATGCCGATACCCAGCCAGAAGGTGAGCACGCTTAAGACGCCTACGGCCAGCATGGTCAGGGACACCGGCAGCTTGAGCATAGCCGCGGCCACGCCGTTGGGCAGGTTGTTCAGCATCAGGGCCAGGCCCAGAAGCGTGCCTTCCTTGAGGTCGATGTGGCCCGAGAAATCGCCGTCTGCCAGAGAGGGATTTTCCAGGATGCAGACCAGGCGCCGCCAAACGGACTTACGGTCTTGCTCCTCCCAGGGGTGGGGTTTTCTGGGTTCCGGGCATTGACGGTTATTCTTAAGCAAGGTTTCTTGGAGGATCACCCAGATCCCCATGACCACCAGGATCGCCCCACCCAGGATAGCCCCGGTTTCCGGGGAAAGGAACATGAAAGTCCGCTCCCCGAGGATCATGGCCAGGCCGGTGCCGGCGGCCGTGAGCAGGGCGATATAGAGGTTGGTAACCAAAGGCAGCCTGACCCCCCGGGCGCCGTAAGAGAGCCCCACCCCCACATTGTCCAGGTTGCAGGATAAAGCGATAAGAAGGGCGGTCAATATAGACATGCCAACCATAGCGGCCTCCTAAGCGGATGGAGCATCCGGCAGAGCTGGAAACGGCGGCTCTTTCTCGGCTGCGGCCGCGGTCAGGGATTTCGCGGCCTCATTCACCACCAAGGGCAGCAGCGCCGTGCCGCCGATGACCAGGCCATCCAGCAGCCCCACCGGGGTGAGGCCCAGAATAGTTCTGGCCCCGGGAATGAACATGGCCGCGACTTGCAGTAACAACGATCCTCCCAAAGCCCAACGCAAATACTTATTGGGCGGCAGCTTCCTGGTGCTGAAAATACTGTGGGTCTCCGAACGGCAGCTGACGGCATGGAGCAACTGGCCGGTGACGAGGCTGTGGAACGCCAGGGTGCTGGCGGCCGCTCCCATCCCGTATCTCATGATGCCGTAACCATAAGCGCCCATGGCCCCGGCGGAAAGGACCGCTCCCTCCAGGGCCATTTTCTTATAGTCCCCGGAAGTAAAGATCGGCCGTTGGGGATCCCGGGGCGGCTGCTCCAGAATATCCGGCTCCGGCGCCTCCATGGCCAGGGCCAATCCCGGAAAAATATCGGAAATCAGGTTAATCCATAGCAGCTGGACGGCCGTCAGCGGGGAGCCCAGGCCCACAGCCAGGGCCGCAAAGGTCAGGAGGAGTTCGCTGAAATTGGTGGCCAGGAAAAAATGCACTGATTTGCGGATGTTGAGATAAATGGTGCGGCCATCGCGAATAGCAATGATCAGGGTGTCCAGATTATCTTCTTCCAGGACCACATCGGCCACTTCCCGGGCGATGTCCGTGCCGGTGTGGCCCATGGCGATGCCCACGTTGGCGGCCTTGAGAGCCGGACCGTCATTGATGCCGTCGCCGGTCATGGCGATGACCTTCCCGCCCTTCTGGAGAACCTGGACAATTTCCAATTTGTTTGCCGGGCTGACCCTGGCGAAAACATGCACCTGGTCCGCCAGCGCCTGCAAGGCCCCAGGGTCCAACTCCGCCAGATGGGTAGAATCTAGAATTTTCAGGGGCGCTCCCTGGCTCAGATTCAGCTCCTTGCCGATGGCATAGGCGGTGGCGCTCTGGTCGCCGGTGATCATCATGGTTTTGATCCCCGCCCGATGGAACGCGGCCAGGGCTTCTTTGACCCCTTCCCGCACCGGGTCGGCCATGCCGATTATGCCCAACCAAATCAAACCCTCGGGCAGATCACCGTTATGAAAGTTTTTCCCTTCCGCATAGGCCAGCCCCAGAACTCTTTGGGCATCTCCCGCCATGGCCGCGTTTTGCGACTCGATTTCCAGCCTATCTTCTTCTTTTAAGCGGAGCTTCCGGCCGTCCCGCAGATGCCGGTCGCACATGGCCAGGACCTCCAGGGGGCTGCCTTTGAGAT
>JAKAGH010000050.1 GCA_021817645.1 Deltaproteobacteria bacterium | reverse complement strand
CCTCCCTCCCCAACCCGCATATATTAAAGGTGGGGCAGGCGTCTCGCCCGCCTTTTTTTTGCTTGAACTTCCCTGTGAATAAGAAATTTTAACTCAAATTTGACGGAAAAAAATAGCTTGCAACGAGTAACGTTTATCGTTACATTATTTAGGGGATGATCAAGACCTTCGCACAATCATGGCTGGAGGAATTCTGGCATAACGGCAAACATAAGCGAGTGCCGCCGGAGCTTGCAGAAAGGTTGCTGCGGAAGATGGATATGCTGAACCGGGCAATGGCCCGAAAGGACTTACAAGCACCACCATCCAACCGTCTCCATGCCCTACATGGCGCCCGGGAAGGACAATGGGCCATCTCGGTCAGCGGTCCTTGGAGGTTATGTTTCCGGTTTGAAGAAGGCTATATCTTTAGATCTGGAACTGGTGCAATACCATTAAAGGAGGGTGCTATGCTGCCCCGTAACCGTCGCCCGACGCCACCGGGAGAAATCCTGCGGTATGAATTTTTAGAGCCTCTGGGGTTAAATCAAAAGGAACTGGCCGCCGCGTTGGGCATCACCCGGGTGCGCCTGAGCGAAATCCTCCGGGGCCGGCGGGCCATTACTCCGGATACGGCCTTCCGTTTGGCGCGCTTCTTCGATACCACCCCGGAGTTTTGGCTCGGCCTGCAAACGGATGTAACTCTCTGGGACACCTTGCAGACCCACCGCACAGAATACGAGAAGATAAGGCCCTTGAAGAGCGCAGCTTGATTATCAACAATATTTTCTTGTTTTTAAAAAATTCCAAATCAGCGTGCATCGGCGGTTAGATTATTAACCGCTGATAAACGCCGGGCCTGCTGTTCATGCCATTAATTATCTAAAATCCTTGCGGGAAATATTTTTTAGGTATTAAATAAATAGATCGGGAAATGACCATTGGTTCATCCCTTTTTATATAAGTTTGCGATCACGCAGGTATTTTCTTTAGCCTGCGCCAGCACAGGCGAGACGCCTGCGCCACTAGCCGATTAAGTTTAGCGAGGAGATATTAGCTATGAGTGATTGTCCTTCCGGCGCCGATCCCAAGTCCTGCGGCGCCGATCCCAAATCCTGTTCCGGCTGCGCGCCGGGACAGCAGCCTGTGGACTCCGGGGATAAAGAAATCGCCCGGACCCTGAAGCAGATCCGCCACAAAATCCTGGTCATGAGCGGCAAAGGCGGCGTGGGCAAGAGCAGCGTGGCCGTGAACCTGGCCCTGGCCCTGGCCCGCCGGGGCCTGCGCGTGGGCCTGATGGACGTGGACCTGCACGGCCCCAACGTGCTGCGCATGCTGGGCCTGACCGACCCCCTGGATCTGATGCACGCCCAGTTTAATCTGCCCCCGGACCTCTTCGATTACCTCCGGGTCGTCTCCATCGAGATGCTCATGAAAAACCGGGAACAAGCGGTCATCTGGCGGGGACCCTTGAAACACCAGCTCATCCGCCAGTTCCTGAGCGAAGTGCAGTGGGGCCCCCTGGATTATCTGGTGATCGACGCGCCCCCGGGCACGGGCGATGAACCCATGAGCGTGGCCCAAACCATCCCCGAAGCCCACGCCCTCATCGTCACTACCCCCCAGGAAATCTCCCTGGCGGACGTGCGCAAATCCATCAACTTCTGCCAGAAGATCAACATGGACATCCTGGGGCTGGTGGAAAATATGAGCGGCTACCGCTGCCCCCACTGCGGGGAAGCCATCCCCCTGTTCAAGTCCGGGGGCGCTCAAAAGACGGCCCAGGCCGCCAAGGTCCCCTATCTGGGAGCGCTGCCCTTCGATCCCAAGGTGGTGGAGGCTGCGGACGGCGGCGAGCTGATGCAGTTGACGGAGAAAGACAGCCAGTTCTTCCAGGGCCTGCGGCCCATCGTCGATTATCTCCTGGAAATCCTGCCCCCCAACGCGCCCCGGGAGCGGGAGCCGGGGGTGCTGAAGTTCGCACTGCCTTTGGATGACGGCAAGCTGGCGGCCAAGTTCGGCGAGGCTGAGCAGTTTGCCCTGCTCACCGTCAAAGACGGGGCAGTCGTGGAGCAGGAAACCATCCCCACTCCCCCCCACGAACCCGGGGGCATGCCCGAAATCCTGGAAGACCTGGGCGTCACCCATGTCTTCGCCGCCGGCCTGGGAGAAAAGGCCCGGGGGCTGATGGAACATAAAGGTATCCAGGTTATTCCCGGCAATCCCCAGGATGCCCCAGAGGCCCTGGTGAAGCAATGCCTGGAACACCTGGGCGCCTGCCCCGGAGCGAATCCCGGCGGCTGCTCCCAATGCACCACGGCGTAATTTCAGGGAATTAAGGAAAAAAAGCCAGGAGGAGAGGTTTTGCCTCTCCTCCTTTTTGCGTCTGGCATCGCCACTGCCTTTAAGCCACCTTCATGCAGTCCCTCTTTTCTTGATCATAGAACCAAAAAACCGCTTATTCCCGGCGAACAGAGAGTTATGGCGGAGTCGGATTCCAGAAGGAGGCATTTTTTGTCACCTCTTTGAGTCTCTTGACAAACAGAGGCGCATAATCAGCGGCAGACGAAATATAATGGCCTTGCAACCTGGCGGTATGCCGGGGGGTGCTCAGGATAGTCATGATATCCGCGACTGGGAGGATGGCCTCCTCCGTTCCGGCCCGATACTCCCACCATTTTTTCACGTGTTCTTCCGACCGGAAGAGATGAATCCGGCTTCAGGTGAAAGGCCAGTCTTGGGCCCATTGGCGCAAGGGCAAGTCGACGTAGCCGCAGATGGTCTCAGGTTCGAGGCTTTCCAGATGCCCATCACGCACCACCAGGCGCATGGCCTCACCGCAATCCAGACAGGGAGCGTCGATTTGAATCGCTTTTTCAGGGAAGACCCAGCAGACCGCCAGGGCTTCAAAACCTCATTGCGCAAACCATTTTTGCTGTCCATCCACAGTAAGGCGGTATTGCGTGGGCAGGTTGTTGAAGGGCGCAAAAGAAGCGATTAAATCCGTCTTGGGGTATAACCAGATGGGCAACGGCAGGGCCATCAACTCATGCAGGAGCCTCTGGCCCTCCTCCGGTTGCAGGGAAAATTCCCTGGCAATCTCGGTGAAATGGGGGGCATAGCCCCGGTTTACGAAAGTTTCCAAAATAAAATGGTAAGTCCGGTCTAATTGCTGCTTATCAGCCATCTCTTTTCCTTTCGGTTCGGGGCCTGGTGGGGGGCCAGGCAGCTGGGGTCCCGGCTCCCCCCACTCATCATCATCCTTCATCTCGATAAGTTGCGGCTGGACCATCCCTAAGTAAGAGAGATTACCTTGTCCGCCACCTGCATGGAGGTGATGATATCCGTCATGCTGGTGAGTTCGCCCACCTGCTTTTTGTCAAAGAGGTTGAAAGTCTTCAGACAGGGGCCGCAGACCAGGATGCCCAGGCCGTTTGCCGCCAACTCCTGCAGATAGGGCAAGGCTTCCGACCCTCCACGGCCAGCTTGACTGCCCCGTTTAACAGGACCAACCGCCAGAGATCGTCCCCCATCTCCTTCACGGTCCTGAGAAAATTGACCACGATATGCCATCCCAGTTCCGCATCGCCCTGGCCCAGGCTATCGGTGGCCAGCAGCACTATGGTCTTTTTCCCGGTGGCTTCCTGTTTCCCTTCGCTTGCCGCCGCGGCGCAGCAAGCCAGATTCGCCAATTCATTTCGCATCGTTTTAGCCATGGTCCTTCTCCTTTGCCTGCATATTTTTAGGGGAATAGTTCGGGGGCTTCAAATCGGGATCGAACGCTTCCCATCCCGCAGCGATATAAAGAGAACAATGATAATCAACCCGATACTCTTAAATCCCAATTGGAGACTTTGGAAAAGATCGGGTTTTAAGAGGTGGATTGTTACTGCAAATACGGCATCTTTTCCTTATTCGGAGGCAAAGAAACGGCTTCATAACCTGGGGCAATATAAGAAAAAGTATTGGGTATTTGCTGTGTCACCTAATGGGCTAAGGCATTCCTAAGTGAGACAGCCCCTGAAATGAACCTATTCATTTCCAGGGGCTGCCCCCAAATTCTCACCCCTTTGGGCGTAAGGCTATGCGGCTGTAATGGTTATCGGAGTGGCTGCCGCGATCGTATCCGAAATAGGGCATCTTAATCGCAGCTCTTCAAAGAAACTCTTTCGCTCCATCTCCGACATTGCAGAATCAAGGGCCACGCTGACATTAATGCCAGTGACACCCGGCCTGCTGTCTCTGCTTTTGCCTAATATTATATTCATATCCAATGAACCTTCCACTTTAATGTCCATACCGTTCAAATTGAGTTTCTTTTGATTGGCAATGATTCTGGCCGTAGTCGCGATGCAACCTGCCAGTGAAGCAAACAGATACTCCATCGGGTTGGCTCCGGCGTCGGTTCCACCGTTAGCCAGCGGTTGATCAACATAAAGAGTATGTTCCCCCGCCTTTACTGCAACCTTATATTTATTATCCGCCTTCGCCTCAATGCGGATTGTTTTTATTTTTGCCGTTGTTCCCGCCTTGCTGTCGGTGACGCAACAACCTGTATTACTCATAATTACCTCCTTCTATGGCAGTTTCCCTTGAATTGTTTAAAGGGACACGCTTTATTGGCAGTAGCCGTAATATTTCCTCACGAGGGTAGTCGCCACGTTTTGGGCATTGGCAATGATTTCCGCTTCCGGGACTTCGTCAATTCCGAAAGGGTTGCCGGTATAGGCGGTCATTTTATCCGTGAAGACTACCTCGGGCTGGAGGTCCGGGAAGGCCGCCTTAGTGAGACGGGAGCAACAGGCCATACCGCAGCCATCCAGGATCAGCACCTGGTTAGCTTGTTGCATCAGGTCCCGCATGCCGCCGTTTTTCTCCAGCAAACCCCCGTGGCAGATGCGGACGGTCTTCTCCGGCACCAACCGATGGCAAATTAAATTGGCCGCCCGGCGGGCGGTTTCCCCTTTAAGGCACATGCCTTCGCAGCAGAGAACGGCATCTTTGGCAGACCCGGTTGACTGCCTCCGGGCATATTCCAGACCTGCACCGCAAGAATGATTTGACAGCTCAATTTGAATCGTGTCGGCCATGATCTTTTCCTCCTTGGTATTAAGATTATGTGAAGTTGAATTTGACGCGTTTTTCCTTCTTGTGTGTTATGACGGATCAACGCCGGGAAAAGATACAGGATTCTCCTCGATCGGCTTTGATTATCTTGAAAAGATTTTTTTCTTTTCATCTCTTTGTAGGCTTTGTTGCGATGCTCGATGATACCGGCGTCAACGATTCCTTCATTTTCGGGCCATAAGATCATAACTCTATGGATAGAGCTATTTTCCCTCAATTATTGCGGAGTGATCCAGGTTTTTATCTCTAAGACGAGGGCTTCGGGCAAAAGGATACAACTATTTGAGTTTGGGATTGCGGATACGTGGGTTGGGACAAACGGCGATAGACAATGGTGAGGAGCAGCGATCCTAAGTACTGGAAGGTTTCAGAAATAGACGGTAGCCGCTGGGGGTGTCCGGCTGGCAGGTTAAGACGTTTCTCTCATCCACCTCAAAGACGCAGTGTTCCTCCAGCAGGGCCTTTAGCTTTTTCCGGGCCCGATGGAGCCTGATTTTGACATTCTCGACGGTGATGCCCAGGATCGCGGCGATCTCCCGCTGGCTGAACTCGTTGATATCCGAGAGGATCACCACCGTGCGCAGCGACTCGGGCAGGCGGTTCACCAGGCCGAAGACGCATTGGCGCATCTGGCCCTGCTCCAGTTCCTTCTGAGTCGTGGACGCCTTGGCTGCGGCCGGTTCTCCGGAGATTTCCTCCAGGCCCAGAGGCGCGGTTTTGCCTGGCCCCCGGAAGTAATCCTGACAGATGTTGTGAGCGATCCTAAAGATCCAGGCTTGCAGCTTGGCGGCATCCCTGACATTTTCCAGGTTCTGGTTGATTTTGATAAAAGTTTCCTGGACCAGGTCGTCGGCCACCCAGTCGTTGCGCACCGTGTGCAGGATGAATTTCCTGACCTTCTGGTAATACTGGTCGTAAATCTCCGTCAGGTGCATCTCTCTATCCTTGCCATTTCAGGAACCGCATTTCGGGCCGCACTTGTCACTGGGCAAAGGGCAGGCCTCGCCTTCCTGGCCGGTAAAGTTTCTAATGCTGTTTTTCATCAGCATATTGATATTATTCTTAATTTTGTAAGCGCACGCCGCGGCTTCCTGAATATCCCCGGCCTCTACCCCCGCGGCCAGGGCCTTCTCATAATAAAATTCAAAGCAGGGGATGCAATTGGCCGCAGTGGCCGCGCCCAGACAAACCAGCAACTTGGTTTTCTCGTCCATGCCGGTGCCTCCTGTTGCTAATGAATGATTTTTAAGACGGCCAAGAGCAGCAAAAGGTTACACCAGTTTCATCCCTTCTTATGCGGAGTAACAGTCAAAAAGCCCTTGACATGCAGGGGCGAACCTGGTGTGCGCCCACAGTTAAATGCCTTTCGATTCAGGATTGGTTTCAGTGGCCAATGATCGAGTGTTTGTCACTGGCCACTGATCACTGATCACTATCATCCCCCTCCTCCCAATAGTAGGCCAGCAGCAGCGCGTCTTCCTGGGTATCGTCGTAGTAGCGGGGGCGGGTGCCCACTTTTTTGAAGCCGAAGGAGCGATAGAGAGCCAGAGCCTGGGTGTTGGAGGGGCGCACCTCCAGCCAGGCCACCTGAGCGCCCAGTTCCCGGGCCTGGGACATGGCGGTGCTCAGCAAGCAGCGGGCAATGCCCCGGCGGCGCTGCTGGGGGTGGACCGCCAGATTGAGTATGTGCATTTCTTCGGCCACCACCCAGTAGATGAGGTAGCCCCAGACCTGCCAGGGTTGGGGGGGCGTCGGGCCGGCCACCAGGGGGTGGCTCAAGGAATGGCCCAGTTCCGCCAGAAAGGAGATGCGGGACCAGGGGGTGAGGAAAGAGACTTTTTCGATGGCCCAGATGCCGTTGATGTCCGTCAGGCCGGCAGGACGGATTAAAATTTCCGGCTCATTTATGGCGCAGAACCTCGCTGGCCACGGTAATCCCCTTTTGGCCGTATTGCTTCAAGGCCAGGGACACCTGCATCAGGTCTTTCTCCTCCCGCAACTGGGCCAGCTTCATAAGCATGGGCAGGTTCACACCGGTAACCACTTCCACTTTGCCTTCTTTCAGAAACGACAGGGTGAGGTTGGAGGGCGTGCCTCCCAACATGTCGGTGAGGATGATGACACCGTTACCATTGTTCACCTGGCCCAGGGCCCGATGGATCTGTTGCCGGCATTCCTCCGGGGAGGCATGGGGGTCAAGGGACAGGGCCTGAATCCCATCCTGGTGTCCCAGAATCAGGTCGCAGACATTCATCAGGGCTTCGGCCAGTTCCTTGTGAGTAACGAGTAAAATACCGATCATGCGTGGTTCTCCTTAGGCGTCACTTCTCGATGATGCAGGGTGAAAGGGAAATTTCCCTGCTCCAGGTGTTCTCCCAGGGCATTGGCGATGACCACGGAGCGGTGTTGCCCGCCGGTGCAGCCGATGGCCAGGGTCAGATGGGTTTTCCCTTCTTGAATAAACAGAGGCAACAGAAAGTCCAAAAAATGAAAAAGCTGCTCCAAAAAAGCCTGGGTTTCCTGCTTTTCCAGGACATAATCCCGCACCCGGGGGTCATTGCCGGTGAGGGGTTTTAATTCTTCCACGAAAAAGGGATTGGGCAGAAACCGGACATCCAGCACCAGGTCGGCCTCGGGGGGGATGCCGTTTTTGTAGGCAAAGGAGATCAGATGCAAAGCCAGGCGCTGCCGGGGAGTCAGTTCCGAATATTCCGCCTGGATTAACTCCCGCAACTGGTGCGGGTTGTAGAAAGAGCTGTCGATAATGCGGTGGGCCAGACCCCTGAGGCCGGCCAGGGAGCGGCGCTCTTCCTGCAAGGCATGGGAGATGCTTTCCCGATCCGCCAGAGGGTGTTGACGCCGGGTCTGGCTGAAGCGCCGGATCAAGGTGGCTTCATCGGCTTCCAGGAATATCAGGTGCAATTGATAACCCTGGCGCGTCAGGCTGCGAAAGACCCGGGAGTAATTCTGCAGGAAACCCTCGGTGCGCACATCCATCACCAGGGCGATCTTCCGGCCGTCCCGGTCGGCCTGGGACTTTTCCCGCAAAAAGGGGGGCAGCAGGCGCAGCGGCAGGTTGTCCACACAAAAATAGCCGATGTCCTCCAGAGCCCGGAGTACGGTGCTTTTCCCCGAACCGGAGACACCGGTGATAATCAATACAGGAAAAGAAGGTGGTGGTGATTTGGGAAGTCGTGGCGTTGGCACTGGCATCTGGCCCCTTGCCGGGGACTAGCACCCTACCCTGGCTGGCTCCGGCCCCGGCGGGGGGACGGGCCGCGGGCGCGGCGATTTAAAATTCAGCGTCTTTTTCGGCTATCAGTTTGATGATATCTTCGGCCCCATTGGACTCTATCAGGCTTTCCCGGAAAGTCTGGCTCATGAGCATGCGGGAGATCTTGGCCAGGGCCTTGAGGTGCAGGCCCGAGGCATTGGTCGGCGCCAGCAGCAGGAAGAAGAGATGGGAGGCCTTGCCGTCCATGGAGTCGAAATCCACCCCTTTGATGCTGCGGCCGAAGGCCAGGAGCATCTGGGAGAGCTGGGGGAGCTTCCCGTGGGGAATGGCGATATTATCGCCGATGCCCGTGCTCCCCAGGCGCTCCCGTTCCTGCAGCACCTCCACCACATTTTGCAGGTTTAACTCGGTACGGCCCTGCACCAGGACCGCGGCCAACTCTTCTAATACCCCCCGTTTGTTGGCAGCCTGCAGGTCAGGCAGGATGCACTTAGGGTCCAGCAAATCGATGATTTTCATGGGCTCCGGGGACATGCTAACTTAAATCTGGCTCCACCAGCACAAACTGTCCGTCCTGGCGGCGGTAAAGTATGCCCAGGGCCCCGTTGGCCACATTGGTGAAGACCAGGAGTTTATCGGTGCTTTTCTGCATCATCTCCAGGGCATCGGCAAGCTGCAGGGCCGGCACTTCCACTCTTTTGCGGCGGATGGCAGGCAGCTCCGGACCTTCTTCCGCGGCGGCCACCGGGGCCGCGGCCCGGCTCCGATCGCCTTTGACGTCCCTTAATTTCTCCCGCAGCTTTTTGAGCTGCATATCGATCTTATCCATCACCAGATCGATGGCGGCATACATATCGGCATTCTCGTCCCGGCCCTTGATGATCCGGCCGTTGCTGTCAATGGTCACATCGGCCAGGTGGCGGAATTTCTCCAATCCCAGCACCACATGGGCCTCCACCGGGCCATCCAAATAGCGCTTAAACTTATTCAAGCGCTCGGTCACATAATTTTTCAAGGCCTCTGAAGGCTCAATCTGTCTAAAAGTCACAGAAATCTGCATTACATCCTCCTATATGGCTGACCCGGGGGAAAAGTTTAAGATCAAGAAGCGGAAGTTTCAGAAAGGTCTTTGCGCCGGTATCCAGGCCGTTTGCGTTTGCTGGAGGGCAGCACCCCCAGCATGCCCCGATATTTGGCCACCGTTCTCCGGGCGATAATCACGTTGTCCCGGTGGAGGATATCGGCAATCTCCTGGTCACTCAGCGGGTTTTCGGGGTTTTCGCCCTGGACTATCTGGCGAATCTTTTCCTTCACACTTTCCGAGGCAATCTGATCTCCCAGAATCTGGTTGATGCCGCTGTTAAAGAAATACTTCAAATCAAACACGCCCTGGGGGGTGTGGATATATTTGTTGGTGGTCACCCGGCTGATGGTGGATTCGTGCATCTGCACATCTTCCGCGACCTGGCGCAGCGTCAGAGGTTTGAGGTGGGCCAGGCCCTGGTCCAGAAATTCCCGCTGGAAGCGGATAATGCTTTCGGTGACTTTGTATAAGGTTTTTTGGCGTTGGTGGATACTGCGGATGAACCACAAAGCGTTATCCAGGTGCTTTTGAATGTAGCTTTTGACGTTTTCCGGCAGGTTCTCAGGGCTGCGCAGCGCCTCCAGATAAAAAGAATTGACCCGCAGCTTGGGCAGACCGTCCTCATTTAAACTGATGATATAGTCATTGCCGACTTTTTGCACGTGCACGTCAGGGTTGATGTAATCCGCGTCCTCGGCGTCGAACTCGCAGCCGGGTTTGGGATTCAACTTGAAGATGGGCTCACAGACCTGAAAAACTTTTTCCAGGGGGACTTTCAAATCCCGGGCAATGGCCTGGTAATTCTTGTTTCCCAAATTATTCAGGTGATTTTCGACGATGGCAATGAGCAGGGGGTCTTGTTGGCCGGAGAATTTAAGCTGCAGCAGGAGGCATTCCTTCAGGTCCCTGGCCGCCACCCCCGGAGGATCGAAGCCCTGGATGATCTCCAGAATTTCCGAGACCCGTTCCGGGGAGGCGTTCATCTCTGCCGCGATTTCTTCGATCGTGGCCTGCAGATAGCCGTCCCGGTCCAGATTGCCGATGATCAGCGTGCCGATGGCTTCGCCTTCCTCATCCAACTCTGCCATGCGCAGCTGCCACATCAGGTGGGACTTCAGGGTGGGTTTCTGGGCGTTCAGATTTTCAAAAGATGGAGCTTCCCGTTCCTCAAAGTCGCCAAAAGTGGGGGTGGGCATCAACCGGTCTTGCAGGTAGCTGTCCCAATCCCATTCCTCCGCCGCGGATTTGGCCTCGGGGGGGTTGATGGCCTCGCCATCGGCGGTCGTCTCCTCGCTGCCGCCGGCGAAAGGCAGAATTTCCGGCTCTTGCAGATCGCTCTTTTCTTCAACCTGGGATTCTTCCAGAACCGGGTTGGTCTCCAGAACCTGATGGATCTCCCCCAGGAGCTCAAGCCGGGAAAGTTGCAGCAGCTTGATGGCCTGCTGCAGCTTCTGGGTCATGATCAGCGTCTGGGTGAGCTTCAGGTTCTGTCGAATCTCAAGAGCCATGTTCTAAAAATATCTCCCGGTGTCATCCCTGGCCTGGAGCCAGTTCTGCCCACATTATAACTTAAAGGTCTCTCCCAAGTAAATCCTTTTAGCTACTTCACTCTGCACCAAAACTTCCGGGGTGCCCTGCTCCAGTACCACCCCTTCATTCAAGATGTAAGCCCGGTCGCAGACTCCCAGGGCCTCCCGCACATTATGGTCGGAGATGAGGACCCCTAACTGTCTCTCCTTTAACTGGCGGATAATATTTTGAATATCAGTCACAGCCAAAGGGTCGATACCGGCAAAAGGCTCGTCCAGGATGATGAAATGAGGGGCCGTCACCAGGGCCCGGGTAATTTCCACCCGGCGCCTCTCCCCCCCGGAGAGGGCCGAGGCTTGCTGGTGGGCCAGGTGCGTGATCCGAAGTTCCGCCAGCAATTGCTGCAGCCGCTCCGCCCGCACCTGCGGATCAGGCTCCAAAGTCTCCAAAATCGCCAGGACGTTTTCCGCCACCGTCAGTTTGCGAAAGACTGACGGCTCCTGGGGCAGGTATTGCACCCCCAAACGCGCCCGCTGATAGATGGGGAGTGAGGAGATATCCTCCCCGTCCAATAAGATTTGGCCCCGGTCAGGCTGCATCAGCCCCACCACCATGTAAAAGGTAGTGGTTTTCCCCGCGCCGTTGGGCCCGAGCAGGCCCACGACCTCGCCGCTGCGCACCTCCAGATTGACGTCGTCCACCACAGTGTGGCCGTCGTAACTTTTCAGCAGATGCCGGAGCGCCAGTAAGTGCATAGCTGAGCTACCGTTGCTTCCCGGTCTTGGGCCCCAGGGGGATGCTTTTGGCCCCCCCGGCCGGTTGGTTAGCCGGGAAAAGATGGGCTTCCACCCTTTTTTGGGCCGAGCTCTCCACCCGCACCCGGTTTTCTTTCAGATTAAAAACGATGCGCTCCCCTTTCAGGGTATTTTCCGCGCTCCATACCTGGGGATTGCCCACCAGCACAATTTCATCCCGTTTCCGGAAGTAGGTGGCTTCCTTACCCGTGGCCACCTTCTCCCCCTGCACGAAGCGCACGCCGCCGCTGGCCACGATGCGGTCGATCTTTTCTCCCCCCAGGTCCCCTAAAGGAGAAGTCTCTTTTTTCTCCGGAGAGGGCGCCGCAGCCTTGGGCGCGGCACCGGCGGCCGGAGGTTCGTAATAAACCCGTAACTGGTCGGCGTATAAAATATTGTCGCCGTAAGTGGCCTTCACCTGGCCGCTGAAGATAATGGTCCGTTCCTTCTGGTCCGCCTCCAGGCGGGCCGCGGTGATATGCAGGGGAAATTCATCTTGGGGGCCTTTAGGGCCCCCTTTTTTGTCCGCCGCGGTTTGAGGGGCTTTCTTATCAGCAGCCGCGCCCGCGTCCAGGGGTAAAATGACGCCCAGCAGCACCAACAGGCCCAGAGCGCCGGCCCAGCCTTGCCAGGTTTTTCCTTGCCTCACGGTTTGAACTCCATTCCCTGGACCTTGATCTGGGTCAGGCGGTGCTGGGCCAGGACCAGCTTTTTCTCCGCCAACTCCACTTTCAGCCCCTTGCCCTGCACCTTCATCCGGGGTTCTTCCAGGTTCACTTCCTCCGGGGCCAGCAAGAGCCGCCCCGCGGGTTGGTAAGTAGCGCTGCTGGTGGTGATGCGCAGGTCGCCGCTCACCATTTCCACGTCGCCCTTCAGGGTCAAGACCCGGGTTTTGGTGTTGATCAAACCTTCTGCGGCCTTGACGCTGATCATCTTATCCGGGCCCCCGAAAAATTGCACCTTGACGCCGGTGATCCGGATCTGATCCTGGTCTTTGAGAAACTCGGCATTCTGGGCTTCCAGGGTCCAGCGCTTGTCCCCCTCCTGCACCTCGGTCAGGGCCAGCGTCTCCATGCGGGCCTTGTGCTCGGCCGTGGGCGCGGGCTTAGGGGGCGGTGGCGGGGGCGGCCACACCAGCCAGACCACCAGCGCCACTCCCGCCAAGAGCAGCGGGCCGGCCCACAGCCACTGCCGGGACCGCCGCCGCCTTGGCACCGGCTGCCTGCCTCCGTCTAGGTTCATCATGCCCATTAACTCAGTATACTAACAGATTTTCTTTGGCAGCGGGAGGGATTAATAGCTTTCAGCTGTCAGCTTGTCGTAGGACGGGCGTCCCCGCCCGCTTCTCTCTGCCTGGACC
>JAKAGH010000374.1 GCA_021817645.1 Deltaproteobacteria bacterium | reverse complement strand
GAATTTTTCCACGCCGCCCTCATACATGGCCAGGCGATACTTGTCGGATTCCTTGACATTGGGCGAATTGATGGCCAGCAAACGGGTAATGCGCTCCCGGGTGTCGGACAGGTAAGTCCGGGCCTCTTTTACCGCGTCCTTGCCCTGTTCGGCCAACACCAGGCCGTAGTAGGCCTCGGCCACCCGGACGATAATTTCCCCTTTTTTGAGATCCACTCCGGCTTGCTTGACCTTGACGTTCTTCTGTGCGGCCCGGTCCCGGTAAGCGATCTTGCCGAAGGTATAAAGGGGTTGGGTAATGAACGCGTCCAGATGCCCGAAGACGTTCACGCCATGGAGCCTGTTACTGGGATAGGGATAAACGATAACGCCTTTGGTGGGGCCGCTGCCGCCCTGGCCACCGGTATCCACATATGGCCTTTTGGCATTGGGGACCACACCGCCGACGCCGACGACATCCAGTTGCGGGTAGTAATAGCCTTTCACTTCCGCTACTTGCTCTTCCGCAAACCTCACTTCGCTTTTACTGGCTTTGACCTCCGGGCTGTAGTTCAAGGCCAGGGTGGTCAGCTGCTTTAAGTCGAGAACCGGAGCCTCCGCAGCCCCGAGCCCCCAAGGCGACAATAGGATGATCAGGGCTAGGAAGAAGCCCCCGAAACGGACCCGATAAGTCATATCCCCCCTCCTTTCCAGAAGCTGCTTGATGAAGATTGGTATTGGGCCGAAAATATGGCTTAGGAAATAAGCGTTCCTCGATTTAATGCCGTACTTGCACAGAATTTCGGCCGCTTGACAGAAATGCCCCTACTTCCCCCAAGTCTATCGGTACCCATTTTAGCAAGGCGCTAGGGGAAGTCCATAAATTTTTATCTAATATTGCAGAACTAGGTATTTTTACCTAGCTAATGGGCCGCGAGAAAATTTTGCCAGGGACTTTCTATAAGCCATTTCAAAACCTCAATATGCCCCAAACTGTCATTCTGAGCGTAGGGAAGAATCTCGTATTTTCGAAGCGTTGAGATCCTTCACTGCGTTCAGGATGACAGAAAATGAGGTTTTAAAATCGCTTATGGATACATTATGATGTAATAATTATTTAAAATAAACAGACTTTGCACAGATGCAATCCCTGAAGGAGGTTATGGGGGATGTCACGAATTTTAATCACCGGGGGGGCGGGATTTATCGGGTCCCACGTGGCCGACTTGTTAGTGGTCAAAGGTCACGACGTGGCGGTGGTAGACAACCTGAGCACCGGCCGGCGGGAGTTCGTGCCCCCGGAGGCCCAGTTTTTCCGTTATGATATCAAAAGCAGCCATGCCTCCGAACTCATCCTGGACTGGCGCCCCCAGATCATCATCCATCACGCGGCCCAGATGAGCGTGCAGGTGTCGCTGGGCAACCCGGTCTTGGACGCCCAGGACAATATCTTGGGATCGTTGAATATCCTGCAAGCCGCAACCCGGGTGCAGGTCCGCAAGTTTATCTTTGCCTCCACCGGCGGCGCCATGTACGGGGATGCGGCCCCCATCCCGGCCCGGGAGAAGGACACTCCCCGGCCGGAGAGCCCCTATGGCATTGCCAAGATGGCGGTGGAGCACTACCTCCATTTTTATCACCGGCAACACGGCATCGTCCCGGTGTCTTTGCGTTATGCCAACGTCTACGGCCCCCGGCAAAACGGCCTGGGAGAGGCCGGCGTGGTGGCCATCTTCATCGAGAAGTTCCTGCAAGGGCAGCAGCCGGTGATCAACGGCGACGGCCTCCAGACCCGGGACTTCACTTATGTGGGGGACATCGCCGCGGCCAATCTCCTGGCCCTGGCCTACCCCGAGGCCGGTACCTTTAATATCGGCACCGGCCGGGAGACCGATATTCTCACCATTTATCAGCATCTGCAAAAATTGACCGCCTCGCCCCTGGGCCCGCAGCACGGGCCGGCCAAGCCGGGGGAGCAGCGCCGCAGCTCTCTGAATGCCGATCTGGCCCGGAAAAAGTTGGGCTGGGAACCCCAGATGAATCTGGAAGAGGGCCTGGCCCATACCGTGGCCGCGTTCAAGCATAGATGATGGAGGAGAGGGGAAGGCCGGGATTAAAGGCGGGCGGGGACGTGCGTCCTGAGCATCTCCCGGCGGACGGCTGCCTATTTTTATGATTCAGCTGCTCCGAAAAGTTGTCAGTGGCCAGTAAAAGCCAAGGTATACCAGGGTCTTACTCCCTCTCCCCCCGCCCCAGGGAGTGCCATTACTCTTACCAACAAGTTGCGGGGGGAGAGGGGTGGGGTGAGGGGGGCCAGACTTTTCATCCTTTATGGGTGGGCCAATGGCTCCTGAGCAACTCCCAAGATAAGAGGCGGCCAAACCGCTTCTTCTCCAGCCGCCCCATTTTGCCCCTTGCCAGACGGATAAGAGAGGTTAAAATTAAAGATTGGATTAACATAAGGTAGGTATCTGAGATCGAAAATGGATATGATGATCGAAGTCCAAGATTTGACCAAATACTACGGGCTCAATCAGGCCATCAGCCGCCTCAACTTTGAGGTGGCCGCGGGCGAGATCGTGGGTTTCCTGGGGCCCAACGGTGCGGGCAAAACCACCACTTTGAAGATACTCTCCGGTTTCTTGTCGCCCTCCGGGGGGTCAGCCCGCATCAACGGCAAAGATTGCCTGACCGAGTCCCTGGAGGTCCGCCAATCCCTGGGGTATCTGCCGGAGACAGTGCCCCTGTATACGGATTTGACGGTGACGCAGTTCCTGCGGTTTGCCGCCCAGGCCAAAGGGGTTGAGGCCAAAGCGGAGACCGGGGAGATCGAGCGGGTGGTGGCCGCCTGCGACCTGGATGAGGTGCGGCACAAACTGATCGCCGCACTGTCCAAAGGCTACCGCCAAAGGGTGGGGCTGGCCCAGGCCCTGATCAACAACCCGCCGCTCCTGATCCTGGACGAGCCCACCATCGGCCTGGACCCTTCCCAGATCGTGGAAATCCGCCAGTTGATCAAGGAACTGGCCGGAGCCCACACGGTGATCCTGAGCAGCCATATCTTGCCGGAAGTGAGCCATATCTGCCAACGGGTGATCATCATCAACCGGGGGCAAATCGTGGCCAGCGACACCACGGAGAACCTCTCCCGG
>JAKAGH010000049.1 GCA_021817645.1 Deltaproteobacteria bacterium | reverse complement strand
GGAGAAGAGGGAGATCGAGAAAGGGGACCATGAGATGCAAATCATCCTTTATCTGGCCCAAACCTCGGCCCCCGATCTGCACCTGATTTTCCGGCGTTCTTATGAAGCCGCGATGCAGGCCGCGGAGGATAATGTCGCGTATATCACCTTCTACTCCCCCCGGGCCGGCATCCCCCCCAAACTGGCCCCCAACCACTTCCGGATCCCGCTGCTCAAGCTGAGTCTCTATCACCGTCTGGTAGGCTTACTGAGGGTGGTGGAATATGAACTTGCCGACCACAAGATCACCGTGCACCTGGGCTGGCCCATGTCCTCCTGGCTGGACCGCCTCTCCATCGGGGTGATGGTCTTCAACATGATGCGCCTGCCCCGGCTCTTTCCCCACTTCCAGTTCATTATGAGCTATACCGAACCCGCACCCGGGCCGGAAGCGCATACCGTGGGTGCGGAGAAGGAGGCAGGGGGAGGGGCAGGGTAAAGAAGCTAACCGCTTACACCTCCTTCACCCCTGCGGCGGTGATGGTGAGGAAGTGGAAAGGCGGGCCGATGTAGGCATCCTGGCCGGCTAATTTTTCCATGGCCGCCTTGGCGGCACCGGCGATTTCGGCCAGGGGCGCTTTTTTAGCGACCATCTGGCTCAGCTTGAATTCCAGGCCCATGCGCCGGGGCAGGGTAAAGATGTTGGTCACCTGGTTAAATTCTATTTTGGGGGGTTGGGGCCGGTTCCAGATGATAAAGAGGCGGGCGGGATGCTCTTTCTGGTCCGCGGCAAATCCCGCCAGCACCAGATACATATTGTGGAGCGGGTCCACCGGCAACTTTTCACACATCTTGCGCATGGCTTCATCGTAGCGGCCGGTGAAGAAGGACATGGCCGCGTCCTTTAAGGCGTCGATGTCTTTGAGGCCTTCATCTTTAACAAAAGCGGCAAAATCCCGGCAGAGTTCATGGCCTTCTTCCGCACCGGCGGAAGCCAGGACCGCGTGGGAGCCGACAGGTATGAGGCGGTTGATGGTGAGGAATTTTTCTTCACCGCCGGGTGCAAAAAACTCGGTGCGGCTGTCACTGGCCAAAAGTATGCCTTCAGAGGTGGCGCAAGCAATCAATTGTCCCATGGGATTCTCCTTTAACAGGCAAGTTATTCTTTACGTTAGGTAATCATCCCCGGGGCAGGGGTCAAGGGCGGGTAAAAAAGGGGAGGAATTTGGGCCGGTCCGGTCGCTTGGGGAGCTTTCTACTTGGCCAAGTCAGGATAGAGTTTCTGCAGGCACGAAGGACAGATTCCATGGGAGAAATCCACGCCGATATGATCTCTAAAATATGTTTCGACATTATGCCAGTATTCCTGATCATCTCTAATTTTCTTACAGTTCATGCAAATCGGGATAATATCCCGCAAAGTCGTTATTTCACTGATATCCTCAATGATCAGTAACGCCAACGGTTTCTCATCCATCACCAGCGGGCTGGCAGTGATCAACAATTCGACTTCCTTCTTGGTAGCTTCCTGCAACAAGACAAACTTGGTGCGTTTACGCGTAATATCCTGTCCCTGTAAGCTGGCCGTTACCGAATTCCGAATCACACAACTCCGGCAGTATTCGCCTCTTCCGCAACCTTCCGGCACATCATGCCGGTGGAGACACTGCAGTACTTCCCCCCCGCGCCGCTGCAAAACAGCGGTCTTGTTCAAGCCAAATATCGTGGCCGCGGCATTGTTCAGATCATGTATCCGCACATCTTCATCGACCACAAATATGGCCAGCGGTATGGCATTCAGAATGGTTCGGCAATAAGTATCGCCATTCCCTTGCATCAATTCCTCCAAATTCAATATTATATATAGTATTTGTAAATTAGGTTTTCTTTTAAAAAAATCAACGCCTATCTGCTTAAAAAATTAATCTTGGGCGCAACTCGGCCGATGGCGTGAGAACGGGGCGGTGGAGAGAAGCCCGCGGGTGCGGCCCCGGGATTTTTGAACTTACGGCAGCGCCGGAAACTCTTGAAAAGCTGCTGCCTGGCCCTCAAGGGGAAGACGGGGTGCTAAGCCGGCAGCCGCAGGCGGGGCTTAATTTTGCTGGGACGCGGGAGGGCTTGAGTTGGCCAGCGTGCTCCGCAGGTCGGCAATGAGGCGGCGGTAGCGCTCCACCATCTCGTGCATCTGCTTTTTCTGCTCTTCGAGCAGGCCCTTTTCCTCCCGGATTTTCTGGAGCTCTGTACTCAACTGGTAATTTTCC
The DNA here is from genome assembly GCA_021817645.1 of Deltaproteobacteria bacterium. Classification (GTDB taxonomy): domain Bacteria; phylum Desulfobacterota; class Desulfobaccia; order Desulfobaccales; family 0-14-0-80-60-11; genus SURF-52. The sequence goes on along the minus strand of JAKAGH010000049.1, from coordinate 10,895 downwards.
CGGAGCAGGGCCTTGTTTTCCACTTCCAGGGCCATGATCTGTTCCCCCAGGCTGAGACGTTCCTCCTCCAGGTCGGATTCCCGGCGGCTGAGCTCCTGGGCCTTGTTGGCGTAGGCCTCTTCCAGGCGGTTTACCATATGCTCCTGGGTGGCCGTCACCACCAGGTTCTTGTAAAGCTGGCTCCAACTGTCGTATCCCAGGCAGACGTTGGCTACATAATGAAAGCGGCGGCGTTCCTCCGAATTGAGCCCCCGGTAAAAACTCCCGAGCTTGTGGTCGGAGAGGCCGGACAGGGCATTCTGGAAGCGCCGGCCGTCCCGCTCGGGATCAATAATCAAGGGGGTCTGGCAGATGATGTCCTTGATGACTTTGATATGGGTAGTGCTGGTCATAAGAATTCCTTGTGGCAGTTTCAGAATTCCACCACCGCATCATCACCCAGTAACAATTGCAGGGAGCGATGGCGGTTGTGCCGGGATACCCGGGCGTAACGGCCGATGAGGCTGTCCTCCAGACGATCCACCTGAAAGACTGTGACCCCGGCCAGCAGCACGGAGTGTTCAATCACTGAGCCTTCCACCCGGGAGTGGTCGCCGATGCTGGTGAAGGGGCCGATAAAACTGTCTTTAATCAGGCAATGGGCGCCGATGGCTCCCGGCCCCCGGACTTTGGAGTTGATAATCTGGGTGCCGGCCCCGATGCTCACCCGGCCGCTTACCTGGCTGGTCGCATCCACCTCCCCCAAAATCTCCCGCTGCCCCCAGCTGTCCAGGACCATGGTGTTGGCGGTCAACAGATCGTCTTTTTTGCCCGTATCCAGCCACCAGCCTTCCAGGGTCTGCCAGCCCACCTTTTTCCCGTCATCCAGGAGCATTTGGATGGCGTCGGTAATCTCCAACTCCCCCCGCCAGGAAGGCGCCAGCCGGTCGATGGCCTGGTGAATGCTGGGAGAAAAAATGTAAACTCCCACCAGGGCCAGATTGGTGGGCGGCTCCTTGGGTTTTTCCACCAGCCGCACCAGCTGCCCCTGGCCGTCCACTTCGGCGATGCCGAACTGGGAAGGGTTCTCCACTTCCTTGAGCAGGATCAAGGCATCCAGGTCATCCCGCCGAAAGGTGTCCAGGAGATGGTTGATGCCGCTGCCGATGAGGTTGTCCCCCAGATACATGACAAAGGGGGAGTCCTGCAGAAACCCCCGCGCGGTTTTCACCGCGTGGGCCAGCCCCCCGGGCTCCGCCTGCAGGATATAGGTGAGTTCCACCCCCCACCGGGACCCGTCCCCCACCTCCTCTTTAATGGACTCCCCGGTCTCGGGGCTGATGATCACGCCCAGGTCCCGGAGCCCGGCTTTGGCCATATTTTCAATGACATAATGAAGAATAGGTTTATTGGCGACAGGTACCAGCTGCTTGGCCCCGGTATGGGTCAGGGGACGCAAGCGGGTGCCTTTGCCGCCGCTCAAGATCAAGCCTTTCATAACCACTCCTGTGTTTATTATCGACCGGTGTTAAAGAAAGATTTAAGAAAGATTAACCCCGTATGCGGTTTTAAACAAATTTTTTTCCAGGGGGGAAATGATATCGGTATAAAATCCTAAATTAGCCCGGAGATCCAGAGGAGGAGATCGAAATTTTTGCGAAGAAAACAAATGGACTAATCGGTAAACACGCCAAGCAAAAAAGCTTGCATATATTGGGGAATGTCATTATCATCGTATTACATATATAATATTATATTGGTAACTTCATGGCTATCAGCGAATCAGGTAGGGTAGTGTTGGAAGTGAACCCAGAACTGAAGCGAAAGCTTTACTCAGCGCTGGTGCTTGAGCACAAATCGCTAAAAGAGTGGTTCATTTTAATGGCTGAAGAATATATTCGGTCAAAGCAGCAGCCGAGCCTTTTCGGTTTTTCCAAGAAGGAGCCAAATCAATGAATTTCACCGAGAACGAAAGCGAAAAAAAGCTTCGTGGCGTCTACTACAAACTGCTGGACCTGAAGCACAAAACGGCGGTATTATGCATTTCTCCATATTCCGCCTGTGGATTCCCCAGAGAAGGCTGTCAGGGCTTCTATCGTCTATGATCTTAGGGCGAAAAAGGGGGGGTAATGAAAGACCGCTTAGCGGAACAGTTTTCCCATGCTTCATTTTTTTCGGGTATAGGGGGGTTTGACCTCGGCTTTGAGCGGGCGAACCTGAAAACCGTTTTCCTATGCGAAAAGAAAGAATTTTGTCGGCGGGTGCTAAGTAGCCATTGGCCTGACGTGCCGCTTAAGGAGGACATTAGACATGTTGACCCAAGAGATATCCCGCATGCCGAAATCTGGACCGCCGGCTTTCCTTGCCAAGATTTATCGCTTGCTCGAATGGGTCCGCGCTCCGGCCTTAGGGGAACTCAATCAGGACTCTTCCACGATTTCGCGGCATTGGTGCGTGCGTGTAGCCCGAAGGTTGTTATACTCGAAAACGTGCACGGCCTTCTCACTAGCCACCGAGGAAGAGACTTCGCCATCATACTCAAGACGCTGGATGAGTTCGGGTATGGTGTGGCGTGGCGAGTGTTTAACAGCCAATATTTCGGAGTCCCCCAGTCACGCAAGCGAGTGTACGTTGCTGCCGTACATAGAGACCCAGCCGGTGCCGGACAAATACTTTTTGAGCCAGAATGCGGCAATGGGGATTCTGCGCCGAGTAGACCAGATGGGAAGAAACCTCCCAGCCTCTTTCAGACAATCCTTGGAAATCCTCGCACGGGGCCGCTCGTAAAAGCTCGGGCACACTGCATTTATGCCGAATCGGCCCGGCATACCGGAACGGACTGGAGCCGGAATTATGTCTGGTATCCAGACGGGCGCGTGCGGCGGTTCGTCCCGGTAGAGATAGAGCGCATTCAGGGATTCCCGGAAAATTGGACTGATGCGCCAGCGCCAGGGAAAGAAGATAACGACAGCCTTCGCTATCATGCCGTTGGAAATTCCGTTACACCGTCAGTTGCAGAGTGGCTTGGGCACCGCATAGCTCAATACTTTCAATCGGCCGCGCAAATGACCGAATCTGAGACCCCGCTACGACAGGAGAGATTATGCCTCAAGTAGACTTACGGTGGCGACCCAGCGGCGGCCGTGGTGAATATGAGCATGTGCCGCGGGAAGTCCTTCTTGAGCGGCAAATTGTCGTCAATGCAGTTTCGGTGCCGGGTGCATATATTACGACCGATGCATGGGGGAGAATAAAGGACGGAAAACCGCGGATTAGACGCCTGTATCCGAATGACAGAACGCGTTTGAACGTACATCAATTGATAGCCGCCTTAGCTCTCCTGCCAGACCCGATCCGCCAAGACCCAGGCGGCGCAATTCTGCCGTTAAGAGACAAGGGTTATGTGATAAGCTCCATTACATTTCTGGCTGAGCCAGCGGACGGTCAGCGGATGGTCTGTACGCCGCAGCGCCTGCGCGTGCTGCACGACAATAATGAAATAGACCTTGTTGACCGGCTTACCCGTATCGCCGCTTTAGTGACTCGAGAAAACTTGCCTATGTCTATCCAACCCCTTGCTGATCGTTATCGACAGCTTGTCGCAGGAGGCGTTCCATTAGCAGAATTGCGCAGAGTTGCGGACGGACTCGCCGCGCAGCTCGAAGATCATCCTGAGTTGGCCGAAGCAATTGAGGCTCCAAGCGAAGAATTTATAGAGCACCCCCAAGAACCGGCGGAAGTTCCTATTATAACAAATCTTACAGCCGTTGAAACTGAGCGGCGTTTGGTTTTTCACTACCGCATTGACAGGAGCCGCAGAATTCGTACCGCTAAGGTCAGGGTATTCGAGCACCAGCATGGCCGGGTATTTTGCGAAAACTGCGCATTTGATTACGAGGAAAGATACGGAGAGCGCGGAAGGGGATTTATCGAAGTGCATCACGTCCTTCCACTAGCAGCAATCCTGCCAAACACCGTCACCAATCTTGATGATCTCATGCTCCTATGTGCAAACTGCCATAGAATGGTTCATTGGAAACAACCAATACTGGATGTGATGACCTTAAGAGAAATCACGCGTATAAACCAGCAATTTTTAAGAAATTAGATGGATAAGATTTCGGCCCAGCGACGCAGTGCAAACATGCGCGCCATACGCAGCAAAAATACAGGGCCGGAAATGACTGTCCGCCGGCTTGTCTATTCATTGGGGTATCGTTATCGTTTACACCGGAAAGACCTTCCTGGAAAACCCGACCTTGTTTTTGCGAGCCGCCGGAAAGTTATATTCCTACACGGCTGCTTTTGGCACGGGCACGATTGCAAGCGGGGATCGCGCATTCCTAAAACCAATATTGAATATTGGGAGAAGAAATTAACGCGAAACAAATCCCGCGATGCAGAACATAAAACCGTTTTAGAAGAGCAAGGCTGGAGCGTTTTTGTGATATGGGAATGCCAGACCAAAGATGAAGCAGCCTTGAAAAACCTCTTAAAATCTTTTCTCGAATCCCAACCTGTCATTTCAAATTAGGACACTACGCCGCCTGCCTCAGGTTTGCATTTAGGCCCCGAATATGGTACGGTCAGCCAAATTTGCGGGCCTGCCCCGGACAAGGATCTGGACATGAGCGAACGTGAGGAACCCTCCCGGGAATTGGAATTGGCCGAACGGGTCCGCCCTTTGGTGAACGAGATCCTGGAGCGTTTCAATCAGGAGAACATCTCCCCCCCGGAAGCGGGGATGGTGGTCCTGGCCCTGATCAGCCGCTTGTTGGAAGTCATGGAGGAGCACCCCGAGCCCCGGCGCCAGTTTATTTTAAACCTGATTAATATCGTAAATAGTTATCTGGTGCAGGCAGCCGGAGAAGCCCCCTCAAGTTGCCCGGGCGGCTCCTGCGGCCCTGGTTGATTCTTTTTTCAATTAAGAAGCGCAACATCAGCCCCGAAACCATGAACGGCAAAGCCCGCAACATTCTGGAGTTAGTCGGCCACACCCCCATCGTGCGCCTCAATCGCCTTAACCCCAACCCCCAGGTAGAAGTTTACGTCAAGCTGGAATATTTTAATCCCGGGGGTTCCGTCAAAGACCGCCCCGCCCTGGCCATGATCGAGGCCGCGGAGGCCGCCGGCGAGCTGACCCCGGACAAGACCATCCTCGAGGCCACCAGCGGCAACACTGGCATCGGCCTGGCCATGGTGGCCGCAGTGAAAGGCTACCGCCTGCTGTTAGCCATGCCGGAGTCCGCCAGTCTGGAGCGCAAACGTATCCTGAAGGCCATGGGTGCGGAACTGCTCCTCACCCCCGCGCACCAGGGCACCGACGGGGCCATTGAAGAAGTCTACCGGCTGACCCGGGAAGACCCGGAGAAATACTTCCTCGCGGACCAGTTTAACAACCCCGACAACCCCGCGGCCCACAAGAGCACCGCCCGGGAGATCTGGGAGCAGACCGGAGGCAAGGTCACCACGGTCATCGCCACCATGGGCACCACCGGCACTCTCATGGGCCTCTACCGCTTTATGAAGGAGTTCAACCCCGCTATCCAGGTGATCGGGGTGGAGCCCTACCTGGGCCATGCCCTCCAGGGCCTGAAAAACATGAAGGAGTCTTATAAGCCGGGGATCTTCGACAAGACCATGGCCGATGAGATCGTCCACGTGGAGGACGAAGAGGGGTTCGAGACCGCCCGGCGCCTGGCCCGCCAGGAGGGCATCTTCCTGGGTATGAGTTCCGGCGCGGCGGTGGCCGTGGCTTTGCGCAAGGCCCGGGAGATGGAATCGGGCCTCATCGTCGCCATCGCCCCGGACGGCGGCGAGCGCTATCTCTCCACCCAGTTGTTCACCGAAAAGGAAGCGCCCACCCTCCAGTTTTACAATACCCTGGTCCGGGCCAAGGAGGCCTTCGACCCCCGCCGGCCCGGGGAAGCGGTGATCTTCACCGACGGCCCGGCGTTGAACGCCCCCCTGTCCCTGGGGGTGGCCCGCCGCCTGGTAGTGGCCGACTTGCTGCAGCGCTACCTCCGCTCCCGGACCTTTCAGGTGCGCCAGGTGGTCAGTCTCATCGACCTGGACGACCGGGCCTTGGCCGGAGCCGCGGCCGCGGGCCAGGACCTGGCCGACTTCACCGGCCAGTTCCGGGGGGAGTTGTTCCAGGACCTGGAACACTTGGGAATTCAGGAGGGCAACCTCTATCCCCTGGCCTCGGAGCACGTCGACGACATGGTCCTGCTCACCCGCCGCCTGCTGGAGCGGGGCTTTGCTTACGAAAAGCTGCGCTCCGTCTATTTCGACATCTCCCGCTTCCGGGATTACGGCCGCCTGTCCCGGGTGGACTTGAGCAAAATCAAGGTGGGTAAAACCGTAGACCTGGACGAATACGCCAAGGATAACCCCCGGGATTTCACCCTGTTCAAGCGGGCGAAGCTGGCGGAACTGAAAAAGGGGCTCTACTTCTCCACCCCCTGGGGCAAGGTGCGGCCCAGCTGGCACCTGGAGTGCGCGGCCATGGCCCTCAAGAACCTGGGGGAGACCGTGGACTTCCACGTGGGCGGCATTGAATCCATCTTCCCCCACGAGGAAAACGAAAACGCCCTGTTCAGCGCGGCCACGGGCAAGCCCCTGGCCCGCTCCTGGCTCCACTGCGCCCGGGTGCTCCAGGAGGGCCGCCCCCTCAAAGAGGAAGGCCCGGCCACTGTCCGGGAAGTCCTGGCCCAAGGCTTCCGGGGCCAGGATGTGCGCTACTTTCTCCTGGCCACCCACTACCGCAAGCCCCTGAGCTTTACCGCGGCCAACCTGAAGGCCGCGGCCGCGGCCCGGGCCCGCCTGGATCATTTTCTGGAGCGCCTCCACCTGGTTTCCGGGGCCGGTCCGGTCCAGTCCAACCTGGAAGAGCGGCTCTTCCTGCTGAAAAAAGAATTCGTCACCGCCTTGGACGACGACCTGAACATCTCCCGGGCCCTGTCCACGCTGTTCGCCCTGGTGGGGGACTTGAACGCCGACATCGACCAAGGCCGCCTGGGCCACGGCGACGCGGCCGCGATTTTAGCCCGGTTCCAGGAACTGGACGAAGTCCTGGGGGTGATGGCCCCGCCCCGGCCCCACCTGGACGCGGCCCTGCAGACCCTCCTGGAGCAGCGGGAAGAAGCCCGGCAACGCCGGGACTGGGCGGCAGCCGACCGCCTCCGCCAGGAACTGGCGGACGCCGGCATCGACATCCTGGACACCCCCGCCGGCCCCCACTGGCGCCGCCGGCAGCAGAGGAGCAGTGGGCAGTGATCAGTGGCCAGTGGTCAGTTACTTAGAAGCCTTGGGGGGCCTTTAGCAGGGCATGAAAAGAGCGGCGGCACAGGCTTTCCAGCCTGTACGGGACAGAACTCACCAGTAAATCCTGAAAAATCAGGGGTAGTAAATTAGGGTGCGTTTCCCTGCATTTGGCTCCCCCCAAAAATCATGAGAGCATTGGTGGCGCAGGCTTTCCAGCCTGCGCATTAAGACAGGCAGAGCATTTTAGGAACACCTCGGGAAACTAGTGATGCCGACTCAAGGCGGGATGCGCTACGCTTTCCCGCCCTACGGCGACTACGGCGACTTTTCGAAGAAATAGAGAATCTAACCTTCCGATCACTGACCACTGACCACTAATTTCACTGATCCAACGCCGGTTTGCTCACCTTCTCGAAGCCCGGGGGGATTTCGAAGAGCCGGTCCGCCAGCGGCCTTTCTTGGATGTCCTTATATTCGCTGGTAAACTTCCGGGCCGGCACCTCCACCTTGATGGGCACCCCCAGTTTGGCGGGCACCCAGTAGAGCTGCCTCTCCAACCCCTCCCGGGAAGATACGGTTACTTCGAATTTCTCCGCATCATAACCGTTTACCCGCTCGCTGCCCACCAGGCGTTTCTGCCGGGCGTCCGGGGGAATCTGGATGAACTGGCCCGGCCACTTAGGCTTCATGGGGACTTCCATGTAAACCCGTTCCAGGGGCAGAATCACCCAGATCAGCTTTTTGTCCGGGCGCAGGATGGTAATGGTCTGCCCTTTATCGTCGATGAATTCCTGGCGTAGCTTACCATCCTTGACAAAAATCCTGCCGGGCACGGTCGTCTCCCGCACCCGGGTCAGCATCTGCCCGGAGAACTCTGCGGCCGGAGCCGCAGCCGGCCACAGGGCCAGCGCTACCAGGAGCAGCCAGCGGCATTTTCCCTTTCTAAAACAAGGCATCGGCACCTCCTGGGTAGTGAGACTGGCTCCCGCCCGTTTTAATTGGTTAACTCCTTGATAATCGTAGGGCGGGCGTCTCGCCCGCCCAATACCCGGCCTTTATCTTCCTGGTGCGCCCTGCGGGGGCATCCCCGGAGGCATACCCTGAGGCGCCATTCCCTGAGGCCCGCCCTGAGGCGGCCGCCCCTGGGGCATACCCTGGGGCATGGTCATCTTTTGATACCCCTGGGGGATCTCGAAGACGGAATCCGGCACGCCCCCTTCTTTGATGTTACGGTACTCCATGGTAAATTTGCCGTCTTGGCTGAGCATCTTGATGGGCACCCCGAATTTCTTCGACACCCAGACAAAACTTTTCACCGTCTGGCCGCCGCCCTTGACGGTGGTTTCATACTTCTCGGTCTCGTAGCCGTTTACCGTCTCCGGCCCCACCAGCTGCATCTGCGCCTGGTCTTTGCCCATCCCCATCATCTTCTCCAGGGACGCCTTACTGAAAGGCATTTCCATGAAGCTCTTCTTTCCGGGCATGAGCATCCACATCACTTTCAGGTCCGGCCGGACAATAGTGCTGGCCACTTGCTCCCCTGCGGCAAAGTCCCGGCGCATCTTCTCGCCCTTCATATAGATCTTGCCCTGGGTCTCCCGGGATTCCATGCGGTTGATGACCGTGGCGCTGAATTCCGCGGCCTGGGCCAGACCCGCGGCCAGCCACCAGGCGGACACGAGAACCATCAGCATCAGTCTGTTGCGTCGGCACAACATAATTCCTCTCCTTTATTCGGTAACTCTCTCAACACCCCGGCCGCTGACGAGAAAATAAGCTTCCCCGGCGCAAGCCAGACAAAGGTTTTGGCCGTTTTTGACCTTGGCCTTGGTGGCCAGCACCCCCTCGCCGCAACGGCTGCAAACCAACGTCCCCATGCTCCGGGCCGTATCCGGCACCGGGATGGTTAAGGTCTCGATCTTAAACTGCTCTTCCAGGGGCACCTCCAGCTCCCTCCGGGCAATGGCCTCCCAGAGGTGCTGGAAGCGGTGGCGGTCCTCTTCGGTGCCTTGTTTTTGCACCATCACTTTCTCAAAGAGGGGCTCCACTGCCGGATAGCGGGCAAACATGCCGGCCCGAAAATCCCCTCGCACCGCCAGCCGCACCGCCGCGCCGCTTTGTTTCCGGGCCACGGTCACCGCGGCTTTGCCCAGGTCCTTGACCAGCAGGCCGTTGTTTCCCAGGGTGCAGCCGGTGACCAGTTGAATGCCGTCGATAAAACAATTGCAGCCTTCCACCACTGCCACCACTTCCCCGAACCCATGTTGATGTTCATGACCATGCCCGTGTCCATGTTCGTGTTCGTGTTCGTGGTGTTGGTGATGGTGCTGGAGCTGCATCAAGGCATACTGCCCGGCCTTGACCCCCAGGGCCAGAAAGGGGCAGCGGTGGCCGTGCAGCGCCTCCGCCTGGCGCAATAAACCCTCCAGATCGCCGCTTCTGATCATCTGCTCCAGCGCCTGCCGGGCCGATGCGTGTTCGTGCATAATTACTCCTCGGTAGATTAGATCAAGTTTTAGTCGAAAAGATTAATTCGATTGGTATTAGTTCTCGTGACGAATAAAACCGTTCCGGGGTGGCAAAACGGCAGTTTTACCAGAACTTATCCCTTCGTTGGTCAAGAATGATCGGGCGTTTTCTCCAGTGACATAGAACTCAGTTATATCGGCCCCAGTTAAGAATGGGATTGCACCCCCCAAAAGCTTGCATCGTCTTTCGGCGGAGACCCTCCAGATTCAAAACGCCCAACCTCGCTAAGCGGCACCCAACGCCAGCCCTGAGGGAGGGCTCGCCCGGCTTCCATCCGGCTCATACCCCTTCCGGGAACAAAGCCAGGAGTTTGGCCCGCAGGCGGGTGGCGATGTCCAGGGCCTGGGCGGCCTCCTCACGGTCGGCCGACTCGCCGGGGTACCGGAAGGCCACCGCGGCCCGGGTCAGGAAACGCAAGTCTTCCAGCGGCCAGGACCATTCCGGACAGAGGGGAGCAAGAAGCTGGTCCAGGTAAGCCAGGTCGTGCAGAATGGGGGGGACCGCACCCAAGAGGATTAACAATCCCTTCATCAGCTTCTCGATCCCCTGTTGGGTGTGAAAGCAGACCGCGTCGTAGTTGGGGTCCTCCACGGCCTGCATCTCCCGGCGGGCGGTGGCCAGGTCCTTTTCCGCCTTCTCCCGCCACTCCCTAACCGTGGCGTTCATAGAGCACCTTGCCCCGGTCCAGGGCCGCGCGGATCAGGGGATCGCCCTCCCGGTAGCGCCGGTCCGTGTCGTCAGGGCGGCGGGCCAGGAGGTCGATGGGAAAGCGGGGATTGGTCCGGTTGAGGATCTCCAGGGACTTCCAAAAGTTCTTGCCCTCAAAGGGCAACACCACCAGGAGGTCCACATCAGAATCGGGACCAGCCTTGCCTTCGGCATAGGAGCCGAAGAGGATGATCTTATCCGGCTGAAATTCCCGGATGATGAGAGCGCATAACTCCCGGATGCTCTGTTCGTCTACCATCTGCCCCTCTTGGTGTTTTGGCGGTGAATAATTATTTCACCACCAAGACATAAAGACACCAAGTTTTTTTACGCGGCAAAAATCCTCTCCTTGGTCTGCAGGAGCACCTCGGCGGGCTGTCCCAATTTATTCATGGCCGACAGCCCCCCCGGCC
>JAKAGH010000373.1 GCA_021817645.1 Deltaproteobacteria bacterium | reverse complement strand
ACTTTGAACCTGGAACCTGGAACTTTCTCATGTCCATCTCTCTCGAACTGACCATCTTTAACAAGCTCTTCGCGGCGGTGGCCGAGGAGATGGGGATCGTGCTGCGCAAGAGCGCGTTTTCCCCTAACATCAAGGAGCGCCGGGATTATTCCTGCGCCCTGTGCACCGATGCAGGCGAACTCCTGGCCCAGGCCGCGCATATCCCGGTGCACCTGGGGGCCCTGCCCCGCACCCTGGCCCGGGTCCTGCCGGAGTTTCCCCTGGGACCCGGGGATGTGCTCCTGCTCAATGACCCTTATTGGGGCGGCACCCATCTCCCGGACCTCACGGTCCTGGCCCCGGTTTATGCGGGCGAGCGCCTGGCTTTCTACCTGGTGAACCGGGCCCACCATGCCGACGTGGGAGGCAGCACTCCCGGTTCCATGCCTTTGGCCCGGAGCCTGGAAGAAGAAGGGGTGTTGATCCCTCCTACTTATCTTTTTAAAAACGGCCAATTGCAGGAGGATTTTCTGGCGTCTCTCGTCTCCCGCATGCGGGTCCCGGCCGAGCGCCGGGGGGATTTGCAGGCACAGCTCGCCGCGCTCCACCGTGGGCAGGAGCGCCTGGCGGACTTGGTGGCCCGCTATGGTTTAGAAAAACTGCTGGACCTGAGCCGGGCCTTGCTGGCCTACTCGGAGCGGGCTATGCGGGCTCTGATCTCCAATATCCCGGATGGCTCTTATGGGTTTACAGATTATCTCGACGATGACGGTTACGGCCACCGGGACCTGGCGATCCGGCTGCACTTGACCGTGGCCGGGGACCAAGCCGTGCTGGACTTCCGGGAGAGCGGCGGCCAGGCCGCGGGCGGCGTCAACGCAGTGCCGCCGGTGGTGGACGCGGCCTGTTATTATGTCTTTCTGACGCTGCTGGCGGAGGACTATCCCATCAACCAGGGCTGCTTCCGCCCGTTGCGCGTCCTCACCCGGCCCGGAAGTCTTTTGGATCCGGTCTATCCCGCCCCCGTGGCCGCGGGCAACGTGGAGACCTCTCAGCGCCTGGTGGACGTGGGCCTGGGGGCCCTGGCCCCGGCCCTGCCGCAGGTGATCCCCGCCGCGTCCCAGGGCACCATGAACAACCTGGCCTTCGGCGGCCTGGACCCGGCCACTGGCCGGGAGTTCACCTATTACGAAACCATCGCCGGGGGGATGGGAGGGAGGCCCGGCCGGAGAGGCCTGGACGGCGTCCACACCCACATGACCAACACCCGCAACACCCCGGTGGAGGTCCTGGAGCATGATTATCCGCTGGTAGTGGAACGCTATGCCTTTAGGGAGAACTCCGGCGGCTCCGGGAGGTTTCCGGGGGGCCGGGGCCTGATCCGGGATTTCTGTTTCCTCGCCCCCGTCACCGTCAGCCTCTTAAGCGAGCGCCGAGAGCATGCGCCCTACGGCCTCCAGGGCGGCGGCCCGGGGGCAACCGGGGAAAACGTGCTCCTGACGGAGGAAGGCGAAACCAAACTGCCCGGCAAGATCAACCTGCCCCTGCCTGCCGGCAGCCGCTTATCCATCCGCACTCCGGGGGGCGGGGGCTGGGGGAAGATTACTAAGGCGTAAGTCGGAATGCGCTTCGCTTTTCCGTCCTGGGGACCTTCATTATTTCTTTGACTTGGAGGTTTTAGGCCAGATAAATTTTCCTTCATTGTTGATATACCCCATGGCGTCAGGGTCTTCCTTCTTACCCAGGCTTACCCGGGCGATCCCGCCGTAAAAACGGTAGCCATCCAGATCGAATTCAACCTTCACGGGGTTATCGGGGGAAGCCGACATAGATTTGATCACAATTTCACCCCTTCGATTGATATATGCCAGGTTGCCGGGCCAGGGGGCATCGTAGACCGGCATAACCGCGGCCAATTCCTCGGAAAAATCACCCACTCGATCGAATTGGGGTTGAATGACAAACTTCCCGGACCTGTCGATATAGCCGTATTTGTAGTTTTTTCCCATAACCGCAGCCAGGCCTTCGGAAAACCTGCGGGTTAAGACCAAATTTTTTCCATCGATTGCCAGCATGCCGGTTTTATCAACATAGTCATGGTCGTCATAATTGATATGGGCCGCGGCCAGGCCTTCCGAAAACGGGCCGGCAAACATTAAACCAAAAGGAATAACCTTTTTGCCGGACCTGTCGATATAGCCGTATTTGTCTTCGCCGTATTTGTCTTCGAATTTCATAACGGCTGCCAGACCTTCGGAAAAAGGCCGGACATCCTTATAGCGGGGAGGAATAATCTGCTGCCCGGCTTTATCGATATAGCCCATTTTGCCATGCACCATGCAGGCCCGGCCTTCGGAGAAGGCCAGTGCTTTATGGGCCATATTGAACCATTCTAAAGTTTCCGGGTCTTGAGGCGGCTGAATCACCACCTGACCCGACTTGTCGATATAGCCGTAGTGGTACCGCGGGGGGGGTTCTATCTGGCCGGAACGGTGGATAACCACGACCGCCAGCCCTTCGGAGAAAGGATAGCCCCGATAAAATCGGGGGGGAATGACCAATTTGCCGGTCTTATCGATATAGCCGGTTCTCTCATTGATCTCCACGGCCGCCAGGCCTTCGGAAAAACCACCGGCACCATCGAATTTAAAGGGGATGACGAGCCGGCCGTTTTTGTCTATGTAGCCCCACTTTTTATCCTGCTCCACCGGCCATAGATTGTCACAGGTCCATTGTGTCTGACAGCCCGGCTGGCATGCCCAAAGGATAAGCACCAAGGCCCCAAGTAAATGGAGCAGTTTTTTGGGTAGCATGATTACTCTCAATCGGGGTTATTTATTACCGCCGCCTTTTTTTTCATCTAAAAACCTATCCGGCAAAATTTCAAGAAATTGTTTGAGGAATTATTTAAAGCCCCCTGGATAAAAATGAGCCACTGCCCACCCCCTCAAAATCCTTGACATTCCTGGTTTTGAAGTGATAATTTGTACCAGGAGCTTGGATCCGGCAGGCGCGGACCGAGACTCGGCGGTGGCTTAAATTCCTCCCCCAGAGTAGCGGTCGGGGGTTTTTTTTATGGAAATCATCAGCAGCCCGGCGCAGATGCACCGGCAGGCGCAGGATTGGCGGTCCCAGGGGGCAAAAATCGCCCTGGTGCC